>JANNNT010000656.1:0-10721 GCA_031398685.1 Rhodocyclaceae bacterium
TGTTGAAGCCCGGCCACCTGTTGCAGCCCTCTTCTCGCCGCTGATGATGTAGTGTTCGCGCAAAATTGCAAGCGCCTGTTCCAATCGCTCGACCTTGGAAAAGCGACTCTGCATGGCGCGTTGCGCATCGCGCCGGGTGAATTCGCGCCGCTCGCCGGTTCGTATCCATCGTAGTACTGCCAAGGCGTCGGCGTCCGTATCGTCTGCGCCCAGCATCGCGAATGCGGCCTCAGCATGGGCAGTCAGCAGCCGACACAGATCGAGCGCACGCCCTACCGATGCGCGCCCGACCTCTCGCGCCCCCAATCCAGTATCCGCAAGTTGGAAAATAGCCGCCAGGCGTGCGGCGTGGCCAGGCAGCTTTGATGTCCAGTCGCTGATTGCTTCGAAGCGTCCGCCCTCGCCTTGGTGCTTCTCTACGTTCTCGGCAAAGGCCAGCCATGGCTCCAGGGCATCAGCCGCAAAAACCAGAACACGCGGATCGTTGCCACGCACCTCGTAGCCATCCAACAGAGCCATGACGGATTGGTGGTATTGCTCGGATATTGAGCGCGGAATCGGAACGCGGTTGCGCACATCACGTGTGCCGATGTTCGACTTCGGCACCGCGTACAGATAGCGCGCCAACACGCCGGTTGCACGCAGACGTTTACCTGCAGCCAGTTCGGCGAAGCTTTCCGGTTGAACAATCAGCCCCATGCTGAGCGTAGGCCGGTCAACATGCGCCTCACGCCCTTGCCGGTCGACACGGATAGCCGATCCGGCATGACCCTTCAGCACTACGTCAAGGCTTGCCATACCGCCGCGCAAGCCGCCGCTGAGGTTCAGAAACGTATCTGATTCATCGCTTAAAATACCCAGCTTGCCGTCCTGCTCGGCCAGCAATCCCTCAGTACGTTCTGGGGTAGCATTAGTGGTAAAAATGCGCGGGGCTTTCATCTCTTCGGGCATTTTCTCCCGCTCGCGCTTGATTTCGTCCTGAATCAAGCCGCGCCGCTTGTCGTCATCCTCACGTGCTGCGTCCTGTTTCAGCCGATCGATGCGCTTCATCGCCACTTCACGCGCCGCGAAACACCGCGCTATCTCTGGCTTCGCCCGGTCGCCTGCCAGTTTTTCCCATCGCTGCAAAGGCGCAACGCCGGCATTGAAAACGGCAGTCTTGCGGCCTCCGACTGGATAGCAGGTGCATGACCAAATCGGCAATGGCTCCTGGTAGTCATCACCAAACGGCGCTACCTCAAAGCGGCCCTGCAGCACGGTCGAGAGAATCGATATGGTGAACATCGTCGCCAGCGCAGGCGGGGTCTGCGTGCTTGCCGCAACCGCCGCCGCGTGCTCGCCAAAGATGCCAGGAAGAACGCTCGCCTCGATGGCTGGCGTTTGCCTCGCGCCAGGGAGAATGGGATCTCCCCAAATATCCTGAACCGGCGCATTGGCCACCGTCACCCCTTTAGCCTTGTCGATGGCCTGTTTCACAGCAGCCTTACCCTTTACTTGGCGCAGATCGTTGAAATCGGATAACCCCGTCATGCCGAAATCCCTTCGAATGTTGGAACAGCCAGCAAGCCCCCTACGGCGCGCGCCGCGGCCGCGGCATCGCGCACCCCGGGATTGCCCTCTGTCTCGGCGTCGTTGTCCGCGCAAAGGATCAGGCGCAAGCGTGGAAACTTGCCACGTAGCGCCCGCGCTACCGGTTCCAGGTTGCCCGCATCAAAAGCACAGGCCGTGGCGTGGCCGGTGGCCTCGTAGATCGATGCCGCCGTGGCGTAGCCTTCACTGATACAGAGCGCGGCATCTGGCCTGCCGATCGAGAAGTAACAGCCACGCTTGCGGCCACCGGTAAGGAAGGTTTTGCGCCCATCCGCGCCGATGAATTGCAGGCTGTGCAGCGTGCCCTCTACGTCGCGCAGAGGGATTACTAGCTGCTTGCGCAAAAGCCGGATGCCGTACGCCGGCACCGACTTCTTGACCAGGTAGGCGTGATTGCCATGTGCAGGCTTGGATTTCTCCCACAGATCAAGCGCACGCTTTCGTGCAGACGTATGCACCGCCGCCTGTTCGATGTCGCGTGCTTTTTTGGCTTCGGCCATCCGCACCGCCAGAGCCTTGCGCTCAGTCTCGGTCATGGCTTGAGACGAAACCAGCGTCCAGGTCTCTGACTGACCGGTTTTCCAGCTTCCGAAAGCCCCGAAGGGCTTGTCGTCCAGGTGCAGCACATACCAGCCGTTCTTGCTGCCAGCCTTGTCGCCTTCCACCTGAAAACGATGCAAAATTCCGTCAGCCACCACGCCACCTTGGTGCAACGCAACGCCTGCAGCGGCCAGCGCATTGACGAAACCATGAAAATGATCGGGGCTCACAGCTGCACCTCCGCTACCAACTTCCCAAGGGCAGCGAGCGCCTCTCGAGCGTCGCCTACACGCCAGCGTGTTTGGTTACGTGCGACGTGGATCGGCTTGGGCAGTCTCCCATCCCTCACGCGCCGCCAGACGGTATTTTTTGAGCAGCTGAACAAAAGCGCGAGGACGCTCACGTCAATCAGTGCAGAATTTGGGAGTTCATCGAAGATCGCTAATGCCGGTGGTATGGTGTTCAGTGCCATGTATTTTCCCTAGATGGAATGCGCCACACCGGGGTGGTGCGGCATTGCATGGCATGAACTTTAGTAACTTGTACTTTTTAAATATATCCAAACAATGGGTTGGCATTTATTAGTCAATATGACCAGCTTCCTGGAGCATTTTCACAAAGTACCTATACGATTTTGAGTAGTACATTTTTCTTACCGTTGAGTAGCCGTGCGCACACTTACAATTTAGATTTTCCGCAGCGCGCCTAAGGCGTTCATCCATGGCACTGTCGGGAATTTCGATTTTATCCTTATGCAGAAACGCAATCAGGTTGATCTTTAGGTCGTTTTCTTCTTGCCCAAGAATTGCGCGCCCTCTTGATGCATGTGGCACGTCTTTTAATTTGCGGAGGACATAGAGCAGCCAAGCACGCTCAGCGGCACAAAGCATCCCTCCCATCTCAAGATTTTTGCAAACTAACCATCGCATGGTGTCACGGTGGTACTTGTCGTTGACGTGAACTGCAGTGTGAGCCATCATTTCCAGTGCTAACGCAACTTGATCCTCGGTGGGCCCTTCCTCACTAATCTCAAGATCACTTTCTGGCGCTTCAGGAAATTTTTCTTCAAGAAGAAATTTAACCCTATCAACCAGTTCGTTTCTTTTCTCCTCATCCATTACGCCGCCTGGACGATATTAAGCACCGCTGCATCATTGCGCATCTGGTCGCACCTATCGGCCCACCACGCCATCAACTTGCGCCGCTCGTCAAGAAAATCGCCTCGATCATAAGCTAGGCGCACAGCATCGCCGTGCTTGTGAGCAAGCTGCACTTCGACGACTTCCGGCCGAAATAATCCTGACCCGTGAGCCATCGTGGAAAACGAACTACGAAAACCATGCGCCGACTGGTCGTTCTGTGTGTCGTAACCTAATCGCCGCAACGCTGCATTGATTGTGTTCTCACACATTGGGCGGCTACGGTCTTGCATGCCGGGAAAGCAGTATTTTCCCACACCGGTCAAGGCCTTCAATTCCGCCAGGAGTGCCAGTGTCTGTTCAGCCAATGGAACCACGTGGACACGCCGCGCCTTCATCTTTCCTAAGGGAATACAAATCAGTTTTTCGTCAATATCAACTTCACTCCACTCTAGCCTGCGGAGCTCGCCGGGGCGCAGGCCGAAGAGTACTGATAGTTTAAATGCACAGCATGTCGAAAATGCACCTTGGTAGCCCCATACATCGCGCAGGAGCGTACCAAATGATTTCGAATCGGTTATAGCGGCGTAGTGGGTTTTCCTTTTTGTCGGTAACGCGCCTTTGAGGTCGAGCGATATGTCGCGCTCACAGCGCCCAGTTTGAATGCCATAGCGAAAAACCATCCCTGCAGTTTGCCGAAGCCGGTGAGCCGTGTCGATCAGCCCTCGATCTTTTGCGCGCCGCAAAGTGGCCAGCAACTCGGGGGCGGTCACTTCGTTGATGGGCCGATCGCCAATCCATGGGAAGGCGTTAATCTCAAGAATACGGAGATTTTTATAGCTGTTGTGTTCTGACCACGTCGGAGCGAATTCGCGGTGCCATTCCCGCGCGACAGATTCAAAACTGATGGCCGCGCGATGCGCCGCCGTCAGTTTGTTGACCTTACGCAATTCGCCAGGGTCAGTTCCTTCCCTAAGGTGCTCTCTGGCCTTCTCGCGCTCCTTGCGTGCTTTCTCAAGCGAAATATCAGGGTACGCGCCAAGCGCCAGCGTCTTGCGCTTCTCGGCAAAACGGTAGTCCAATCGCCAATACTTTCCGCCCTTGGTATCGACCTGCAGATACATGCCGTCGCCGTCAGTCAGTTTGTAGAGCTTTTCACCCGCCTTCGCTTGTTTGGCCTGAATTTCTTTGAGTTTGTTGGTCGCCATCACGCACACCTCCGCCCGTTATTGGAGCGTATACCGTCAACGATTTTCGATATACCGTCAAGTGTACCGTCAAAATATCGGTATTGAGGTGGTGTTTAGTGGTGTGAGTTGGGACAACAAAAAACCAAGAATGCCTTACAGCATCTTGGTTTATGGTGTGCCGTGATACGGGCTGATTCTTGTTTCTGGTGGGTGCTGACGGGCTCGAACCGCCGACATCCAGCTTGTAAGGCTAGCGCTCTACCAACTGAGCTAAGCACCCATGCACACGTGAAGCACAAGGTCGGCTAGTTTACAGCATCCTTGAGACCTTTACCAGCGCGGAACTTCGGCACTTTTGCCGCCTTGATCTTGATTGCTGCGCCAGTGCGTGGATTTCGTCCGGTGCGAGCCGCACGCTTGCCGACGTAGAAGGTACCAAATCCCACCAGTGTCACCATGCCGCCCTTTTTAAGAGCGGTCTTAACAGCGGCAACGGTTGCATCGAGTGCCCGGCCAGCAGCAGCCTTGGATAAATCAGCAGACTTGGCGATTTGATCAATCAGTTCAGACTTATTCACGTATGACCCCTTCGATTAAAAGTGGAAGAACATGGAAGAACGGGACGACCTGCAGAAGTCTTATAACAAGGCTGAAAACCTTGTGTCAAGCGGAACCTAGAGGATTTTAATGCACGCTAAAAATACAGAAGCATACCGAAAGATTTGCTTTCGGCATGCTTTTATTTTGAATCAATGAGTAACGATGGATTGTGCAGACGCGTTCTCGGTTCCGCCGGTGACAGCGAGTGTCGCTTCAACTTCCGGCAAGGGCTGAGGCAGACGCTCAAGTGCCAGTTCAAGCACCTGATCGATCCACTTGACCGGGATGATTTCCAGCTTGTTCTTGATGTTGTCGGGAATCTCGGCAAGATCACGGACATTCTCTTCCGGAATCAATACACGCCCCAGACCACCACGCACAGCAGCCAGAAGTTTCTCCTTGAGTCCGCCAATCGGCAACACTTCGCCGCGCAAGGTAATCTCGCCGGTCATCGCCACGTCACAACACACCGGAATACCGGTCAGCACCGAGACCAGCGCTGTACAAATGCCAACGCCAGCCGAAGGACCATCCTTGGGAATCGCACCCTCCGGCAAGTGGATGTGAATGTCGCTCTTCTGGTAGAAATCGTCGGCGATACCCAATGACCGGGAGCGCTTCCTGACGACCGACAAAGCCGCCTGAATTGACTCCTGCATCACTTCACCGAGCTTGCCGGTAGTAATCGTCTTGCCCTTGCCCGGAAGCACGACGGATTCGATGGTCAGCAACTCACCGCCGACTTCCGTCCACGCCAGTCCAGTCACCTGCCCAACCTGATTCTCGCGCTCGGCCATGCCGAAGCTATAGCGCCGAACGCCAAGGAACTTGTCTAGATTGCGCGCGGTAACTGCCAGTTTGGTCTGACTCTTCTTGAGCAAAAGCGTCTTCACGACCTTGCGGCAGATTTTTGAAATGTCGCGCTCAAGCGCACGCACGCCGGCTTCGCGGGTGTAGTAGCGAACGATGTCACGCAGGGCGCTTTCGGCCACCGTCAACTCGGTTTTTTTCAGGCCATTGGTCTTCATCTGCTTGGGCAGAAGATAACGATGGGCGATGTTTATTTTCTCGTCCTCGGTGTAGCCGGAGAGACGAATGACTTCCATCCGATCCAGCAACGGTGCCGGAATATTCAGCGTATTGGCGGTGGCCACAAACATTACTTCGGAGAGGTCATATTCGACTTCGACGTAGTGATCAGCGAAGGTGGAATTCTGCTCGGGATCGAGCACCTCAAGCAGCGCCGAACTCGGATCGCCGCGGAAGTCCTGCCCCATCTTGTCAACTTCGTCGAGCAGGAACAACGGGTTCTTGACCCCAACCTTGGTCATGTTCTGCAAAATCTTGCCCGGCATCGAACCAATGTAAGTCCGGCGATGACCGCGAATCTCGGCCTCGTCACGCACACCACCAAGGCTCATGCGAACGAATTTTCGGCCGGTAGCGGTGGCGATGGATTGACCCAGCGAGGTCTTGCCGACACCCGGAGGACCAACGAGACAGAGAATCGGAGCCTTGAGTTTATCGACACGTTGTTGCACAGCAAGATATTCAATGATGCGTTCCTTGACCTTCTCCAGCCCCCAATGATCCCTGTCGAGAATCTTTCCGGCCTCGGCCAGATCCTTGCTGATACGCGTTTTTTTGCGCCATGGGAGGTTGATCAGCGTCTCTATGAAATTGCGGACGACAGACGCCTCGGCCGACATCGGCGACATCAGCTTGAGCTTCTTGAGTTCCGACTGAACCTTGGCCATGCCTTCCTTGCTCATGCCGGCAGCCTTGGCTTTCTTCTCCAGTTCCTCGAAATCCGCCCCCTCTTCGCCTTCGCCAAGCTCCTTCTGGATCGCCTTGACCTGTTCGTTGAGGTAATACTCGCGCTGGCTCTTTTCCATCTGGCGTTTGACGCGACCGCGAATACGCTTCTCGACCTGGAGGATGTCGATTTCAGTTTCAAGCTGTGAAAGCAGGCGCTCAATGCGCGGACGAATCTCGAACATTTCGAGCACTTCCTGCTTCTGTTCAAGCTTCAGCGGCAGATGTGCAGCGATGGTATCGGCCAGCCGACCCGCTTCTTCGATACTGGCAATCGAGGTCAGAATTTCCGGCGGAATTTTCTTGTTGAGTTTGACATACTGGTCAAACTGCGAAATCACGGCGCGACGGAGCGCTTCAACTTCGTGATCAATACCGTCTTCCGCATCAACTGGCCGCGCAATAGCGACGAACATTTCGTCGCGAAATTCAATCGAGTCAACATGCGCGCGCTGCGTGCCTTCGACCAGCACCTTCACCGTACCGTCCGGCAGCTTCAGCATTTGCAGGATATTGGCTACGCAACCGATGCTGTAGAGATCTTCGGCTTCTGGCTCGTCTTTTACAGCCGATTTCTGTGCCACCAGCAGGATACCTTTGCCGGCTTCCATGGCCACTTCAAGCGCCTTAATCGATTTTGGACGCCCGACGAAGAGCGGAATCACCATGTGCGGGAAAACCACCACATCGCGCAACGGCAGCAGCGGCAGCTCAACGGACTCGGCAGTAAGGGGAATTGTTGTAGACATCAAATGTGCTCTATAGGTGTAGGTTCAGCCCCCAACATGGGGGCTTGAGGCCGCATTTCAAGCCGCAGGCCGCGGCTTGAAGCGTCAGTTGAATCAGTTGGAACCGGAAACCTTGGGCTGGTCAGCGTAAATCAGGATCGGCTTGGCGTCACTGCTGATCATGTTTTCATCAATGACAACCTTTGAGACATTCTCCATACCCGGTAGTTCATACATGGTATCGAGCAGCACGGATTCCAGAATCGAACGCAGGCCACGCGCACCCGTCTTGCGCTCAAGCGCACGCTTGGCAATGGCGGTCATTGCCGCCGGACGAATTTCGAGTTCGACGCCTTCCATCGAGAACAGCTTCTGATACTGCTTGACCAGCGCATTCTTCGGTTCGATGAGAATTTTCACCAACGCTTCGGTGGACAGTTCCTCAAGCGTGGCAACCACCGGCAGACGGCCGATCAGCTCGGGAATCAGGCCAAATTTGATGAGATCTTCAGGCTCGACCGTGCGCAAAACGTCACCGATGGCCTTCTTGTCTTCCTTGCTCTTTACTTCAGCGCTAAAGCCCATCCCGCCTCGCTCGGAGCGGTTGCGGATGACTTTCTCCAGCCCGTCGAACGCACCGCCGCAAACGAAGAGAATGTTCGTCGTGTCTACCTGCACGAAGTCCTGGTTTGGATGTTTGCGCCCGCCCTGCGGCGGTACCGAAGCCACCGTACCTTCGATCAGCTTGAGCAGGGCCTGTTGCACGCCTTCGCCCGAAACATCGCGGGTAATCGAGGGGTTATCGGATTTCCTGGAAATCTTGTCGATTTCGTCGATATAAACGATCCCCTTCTGTGCCTTCTCGGTATCGTAATCGCACTTCTGCAGCAGTTTCTGGATGATGTTCTCGACATCCTCGCCAACGTAGCCAGCCTCGGTCAGCGTCGTTGCGTCGGCCATCACGAACGGTACGTTAAGCATGCGTGCCAGCGTTTGTGCCAACAGCGTCTTGCCTGAACCCGTTGGCCCGATAAGCAAAATATTGCTTTTGGACAACTCGACTTCATCTTTGCCCGTGCCGTGATGACGCAAGCGCTTGTAGTGGTTGTATACCGCCACCGAAAGAATCCGCTTGGCGGTCTCCTGGCCGATCACGTACTGATCCAGCAGCCCCGAAATCTCTTTCGGCGTTGGCAGATCGCTCTTGGCGACCTTGCCGCCCTGATCGGCCGAAATCTCATCGCGAACGATGTCATTACACAGCTCGATACATTCGTCGCAGATAAACACGGACGGTCCAGCAATGAGTTTTTTAACCTCATGCTGGCTCTTGCCGCAGAACGAACAGTAGAGCAATTTTTCGCTGCCGCTTTTCTTTTCAGCCATCTCGGCTTACCTCATTCCATGTTGTGCTTGATTCAATCCTGAAATCAGAAATACATTCAAGCTGATTCGCGATTGGCCAGCACCCTGTCGATCAAACCGTAGTCTGCTGCTTCCTGCGCCGAAAGGAAATTATCCCGATCCGTATCGCGTTCGATGCGCTCAATCGGCTGCCCGGTATGATGCGCCATGATCTCGTTGAGCTTGGCACGCAAGGAAAGGATTTCCTTGGCGTGAATGGCAATATCCGAGGCCTGGCCCTGGAAACCGCCCATTGGCTGGTGAATCATCTCGCGCGAATTGGGCAAAGCAAAGCGCTTGCCCTTGGCACCGGCGGTCAGCAAGAACGAGCCCATCGAACAGGCCTGCCCCATGCACAGTGTCGAAACGTCCGGCTTGATGAACTGCATGGTGTCGTAGACCGACATTCCGGCCGACACCGAACCACCGGGCGAGTTGATGTAAAAGTGAATGTCCTTGTCCGGATTCTCGGCTTCAAGGAAAAGGAGTTGCGCCACGACCAGATTGGCGGTCATATCATTGACCGGGCCAACCAGGAAAATAACGCGCTCCTTGAGCAGGCGCGAGTAGATATCGTACGCCCGCTCACCTCGACCGCTCTGCTCGATGACCATCGGCACCATGCCGAGCGCCTGCGGGTCCCAAAGGCCTTGCGATTCAAAACGATCAATGCTCATACGGATTCCTCTATATCGGGGGTTGAGTCTGTTCAGGACTTCTGACCCATCAGCTCGTCAAAAGCAACCGGCTTATCGACAACCTTGGCGCTGGATAGTGCCCAGGCGACGACATTATCTTCGATCGCTACGCCTTCGATTTCGGCGAGACGCTGTGGCTGGGCGTAGTACCAGCGAATGACTTCTTCCGGATGCTCGTAGCTCTGCGCGGCCTCTTCAACAATCGCCTTGACTTGGTCCGCCTTGGCGTGCAGTTCGTTGACTTTGACAACTTCGGAAAGGATCAAACCGAGACTGACCCGACGCTTGGCCTGATCAACAAACCACTCGCGCTGCATCGGGAAATCCTTCATCTTCACGCCCCCGCGCTGCTCCATATCCTGGCGAGCGGCCTGCATCAGACGCTGGATTTCCATTTCAACCAGTGCATTCGGAACGTCAATCGGGTTGGTCTTGAGCAGTGCATCCATGACCTGGTCCTTGACCTTGCTCTGCAGGCGCTTTTTCACTTCGCGCTTCAGGTTGGTCTCGATCTCGGCACGCATCTTGTCGATATCCCCATCTTCAACACCAAGTGCCTTGGCGAATTCGGCATCAATTTCCGGCAGGATGGCCTCGCGAACTTCCTTGACCGTAACCTCGAAAGTCACCGCCTTTCCGGCCAGATCCTTGGCCTGGTACTCGGCCGGGAAGGTCATTTCGAAGGATTTGGATTCGCCAGCCTTGAGACCGCTCACGGCGCTCTCGAAGTCAGCCAGCATGGCCCCCTCTCCAAGCACGAAGGGATAGTCATTGGCTTGTCCGCCCTGGAAAAGCTCGCCGTCTTTCTTGCCGAGAAAATCGATCGTCACACGATCACCCTTGGCAGCGGCGCGATCAACCGGCTCGTAGCGCACACGCTGCTTGCGCAGGACACCCAAGGTGCTGTCGAGCTCCGCCGCACCGACTTCGAGGACCGAACGCTCAACTTCAACATCCTTCAGATCACCCAGCTTGACTTCGGGATAGATCTCGAAAACGGCCGTAAACTCGATGTGA
>JANNNT010000725.1:0-1756 GCA_031398685.1 Rhodocyclaceae bacterium
GGGCGACACGCCCAAGTTCGACGCGCCCTTCGTGATGAACAAGACACTCGGCCGCGCCATCGTGGAGAAGTATTCCGCCGCCGGCGCCGTAGACGCCGCCTTTGCCGACCTCAAGCACTATTGGGATGATCTGCTCGGCAACTTCCAGGCGGACTGCCCGAACGAGCACGCCAACCGCATGCTCAACACCTGGAATCAGTACCAGTGCATGGCCACCTTCAACATGAGCCGCTCGGCGTCCATGTATGAAACCGGCATCGGTCGCGGCATGGGTTTCCGCGATTCCAACCAGGATCTGCTCGGCTTCATGCACATGATCCCCAGCCGTGGCCGGCAGCGCATTCTCGACATTGCCGGCACGCAGCTTTCCGACGGAACGTGTTACCACCAGTACCAGCCTCTGACCAAGAAGGGCAATGCCGAAGTCGGCGGTGACTTTTACGATGATCACCTCTGGCTGGTGCTTTCGACCTGCGCCTACATCAAGGAAACCGGCGATACCTCGATCCTGCAAGCCCCGTGCGGTTATGCCGACAAAAACTACGCTTCTGAAAGCGACAAGGAAGCCCTGCTCCACCATCTGGAAACCTCCATCGCCTACACGATGAAGAAGCGCGGCCCGCATGGCCTGCCGCTGATCGGGCATGCCGACTGGAACGACTGCCTCAATCTCAACTGCTTCTCCACCGAACCGAATGAATCGTTTCAGACGGCCGGCGATGTGAAAGGCTCCAAGGCCGAGTCGGTGATGATTGCCGGCCTGTTCCTCTACGCTTCACGCGAAATGACAGCACTCTATGATTTCCTGGGTAAGGCCAACGACGCCAACCGCATGCGCGCCCACTACGCGGAGATGCTCGAAATCGTTGAGCGCGAAGCATGGGACGGCGAATGGTACACCCGCGCCTATGATGCTGAAGGCGCTGTTGTGGGCTCCAACAGCAACGAAGAAGGCAAGATCTTCATCGAGAGCCAGGGCTGGTGCATTCTCGGCGGCGCCGGTGCAGATAACGGCCACGCCCGACAGGCGATGGAATCGGTGCACAAGCACCTGTTCACCCGAAACGGCGCGGTACTCCAGCAACCCGCCTATTCAACCTACGACCCGAAGCTTGGGGAAGTCACCTCCTATCCTCCGGGGGTGAAGGAAAACGCCGGAATTTTCAGCCACAACAACACCTGGATTCACCTCGGCTGGTGCCTGCTCGGCGAAGGCGACCGCGCGCTGGAGTATTACCTCTCGATCTGCCCCTCGGCCAAACAGGATCAGATCGACACCTACCGTGGCGAGCCCTACGTTTATGCACAGATGATCGCCGGCAAAGACGCCCCGTGCTTTGGCGAAGCCAAGAACAACTGGCTCACCGGCACCGCCGCGTGGACCTTCGTGACCGTCAGCCAAGGCTTGCTGGGCATCCAGCCGGATTACCTCGGCCTGCGCATCGATCCGTGCATCCCGAAAGACTGGCCCGGCTTCACCGCTACCCGGCGCTTCCGCGGCAACACCTACCTGATCAGCGTCAGCAACCCGGCCGGCGTGAGCAAGGGCGTGATAAACGTGCGCCTGGATGGCCAGGAGATCGACCCCAAGGCTCCGAGTCCTTTTGTGGCTGACGGGAGAACCTACGCGGTCGAGGCGCGGCCCGTGCCGCCTCCTGACGGGCAGCGTCCTGACGGGCGACCTCCTGCCGCGCCGCCTCTTGTCGTGCTGCAGCTTGTTTCGCCACCTCCTGGCGATCGGCTTCGACCCGCGCGG
>JANNNT010000739.1:0-1784 GCA_031398685.1 Rhodocyclaceae bacterium
CCTTGCGCCAGCGTCCAGCCGACAAAATCGTGCCAGTTTTCACCGGCCCCGGCGCGCACATACCAGGCGTCGGCATCTTCACCGGCCAGTTCGCGACCACTGATCGCCATGTGCAACACGAGGCCGTCGAAGTCGCCGCGCAGCACGAGATTGCTGCCACCGCCGAGCACGAAACGCGGTTCGAATGCAAACTCCAGATCGGTTAGTTGTTCTGCATTATCAATCCGCGCGTAAAGCGTTGCCCGGCAGGGCAACGCCAGGCTATTGCTCGTCGAAAGATCGAACTTTCTGTACAACATTGAGCTACAAATTCAGAAAGAACATCTTGTCGACAATTACGTCCTCGATAATTCGAGATTTGATTTCAACTCCGATCCTCAATTCCTTAAGCTTCTGTGCAAGAGCCTCGCCATCAATCAGGTCAATTGGTGGAGCTCCATCCCGTTGAGCCTCTGCTTTTGCGTCCTTGGTAAAAAATCCAGTAGTTATCAGCAATCCTTTATCTGCGCGACCAACCATAGCGCCTCGAAAATCTCGGACGGTGGGGGAAGACACACCACCCTGATAACGTTTACATTGAAAAATGACGTGGAATGAAAGCAGTCCTCCAATGCGGACAACGCCACGCCCGTCAATGCCGCCATCGCCTGATTTACCTGTGACCTCAACCTGAATAAATCCCGACTCACGCAACAGGCGCTGACATAGTCTCTCGAATGCTTCAGGTGGAATGCCCTTCAGAATTTCCAGAAGATCATCCTCCCATGACATTTCCACCAGATCATCAGCAACTTTGCTTGAAACGAGATCAGGAACGGACGCACTTATTTTTTCTTCAGGGCGATCAAGAGCAAGTACAAACCGTTTGACATCATCACGCTCAACTGCTTTGGTTGCCTGCCCTTTGGGTGTCAAAGACCAAACACCGCGACTACTATTTTCAAGGATTCCAAATCTCTTGAGGTAATTTCTAGCCCAAGCGAGGCGGTAACTAAATTTAGTACGATTGCCTCGATGAATCTCGCTGGCATCGTCGTCACCTAGCTTCAGCAGCTCTGCAACTTGATCTTCCTGTTCTACGATTGACGCCGAACCACCAAGCAAATGCAATGCATCCAATAATGGTTGAAAAAGTCGATCGTATGTTGGAACAGCCATTTTTCGCCCCCTGAAGAACCTAAGATTCGTTCGTCGCACCGGTGAAAGCCAATGCCCAGCTCCCTGACTTTTCTGGATTCCGGCTTTCGCCGGAATGACTCATGCCTACTAATCCGGCGTTTCCCTAAAGCACTGGCGCCAGCCAGCGTTCCGCTTCGGCGACACTCATTCCGGCACGCTGCGCCCAGTCCTCAAGTTGGTCGCGCCCGATCTTGCTGACGGCAAAATACTGCGCCTGGGGGTGCGCCAGGTAGAAGCCGGAAACGGCGGCGGCCGGCGTCATGGCAAAGGATTCGGTGATGCCCATATCGGCGTTGGCCGGCGCATCAAGCAGTTCGAATAACGGGCCCTTGGCGGTGTGGTCGGGGCAGGCCGGGTAGCCGGGCGCGGGCCGGATGCCCTGGTATTCCTCGCGAATCAACGCCTCGTTGCCAAGCGACTCATCCGCGGCGTAACCCCAGTAGTCACGGCGCACTTGCGCGTGCAGCCATTCGGCGCAGGCTTCGGCGAAGCGGTCGGCGAGCGACTTGAGCAGGATCGCGCGGTAGTCGTCGTGTTCCGCTTCGAATTCGGCGAGTTTCTTTTCGATGCCCAGACCGGCGCTGACGGCAAAAACGCCGATCCAG
>JANNNT010000742.1:0-4603 GCA_031398685.1 Rhodocyclaceae bacterium
CAGGTATTGGCATGCCGCCCGCGGAAGACCTTGACTCCCTGTTCGGGCACGCCCCCCGGCGCAGGGAGCTGGTTCATTCCCACCGCCAGACCCCCCATTGATTCGGCCAGCCACCAAAACACTGTTCATGTCGTACCTTGATATGAGTTATTATTTAGCGATCAACTAAAACGTGCTCAGCAGGCGTGAATCTATACCTGTCCAAAGCGGATGTCCACTACTTCGAGACGGGGAATTTTCTCGTGCTACTACGATTTAGCTGACAGTCTCCGGATGCATGTACCGAAGAATATAGTTGCAGTATTGTTTCCACTGATCAAATGGGTGAAACGCCATGAATGCAGCGAAAATTGAAGGAATCGTTCCGGTCATGCTGACCCCTTTCAGCGACGCCGGAGCTATCGATTATGCCGGGCTCGAACGGCTGACTGAGTGGTATATCGCCAAGGGGTCTGATGCCCTGTTCGCCGTCTGCCAGTCCAGCGAGATGCAGTTTTTATCGGTTGAAGAACGCTCGGCACTGGGCAAATTTGTCGTCAAACAGGCCGCCGGGCGTATTCCGGTTGTGGTATCCGGCCATATTAGCGATGACCCGCACAGCCAACTGGAAGAATTGATCGCCGCCGCTGAAACGGGGGCTGATGCGGTGGTACTGGTCACCAACCATCTCGATCCGAAGAATCGCGGCACGGCGACGTTCATGGGCAACCTGCAATGGCTGCTCGATCGTCTGCCCAAAGAGGTGCCGCTGGGCCTGTATGAGTGCCCTGCGCCCTATCGCCGCTTGTTGAGCGATGACGAGCTTCGTTTCTGCATTGATAGCGGGCGCTTTGTTCTTCTGAAGGACGTGTCCTGCGATCTGGATATCCTCAAGCGCCGCGTCGCCATGGCCGCCGGCACGCCCTTTGCGATCCTGAACGCCAATGCGGCCATCGCCTACGACGCAATGAAGGCCGGATCACGCGGCTTCAACGGCGTTCTTGCCAATATCCATCCCGATCTTTACAAATGGCTGTACACCTCGGGCGGACAACATCCGGAGCTTGCCGAGGAAATCGCCACTTTCCTCGTTCTGGCGGCACTTACCGAGGCGTTTGGTTATCCGGTGGTGGCCAAGATGTACCACCAGCGCATCGGGACCTTCGCCTCGATCAAGAGCCGGGCGATCACCTACGATGTCCGCGAGCGTTTCTGGGCGCTGGATGCCATTCTCGACAAAGTGGTCGCCGGTACCGAGGACATGCGCGCAAAGATTGCTGTGCTGTAAAAAATCGCAGGACCGATGGAGCTAACTTGTCGCTAACCGCCGTCGAAAAATGATCCCGGTTAGTTCGCTTGCCGTCCCAGTGACATGGGACGCAGTGTGGGGGCCACTGAAAACCGTGCCGTGGTTCTCGCCGTAACGTCAGCAAGGGAAACGTCCGGGCCCAGCTCTTCGAGCAGCAGACCGTCTGCGGTGCGTCTGAATACGGCCATCTCGGTAATGATCAGATGCACGCAGCTGACGGCGGTTAGCGGCAGCGTGCATAAGGGCAGGATCTTCGCCCCTCCGTCCCGGGTGCAGTGCTCCATGGCAACGATCACGTGCTTGGCACCGGTCACCAGATCCATCGCGCCGCCCATGCCCGGTACCATCTTGCCGGGCACCATCCAGTTGGCCAGATTGCCCTGCTCGTCGACCTGCAGCCCGCCCAGGACCGTGGCGTCGACATGACCGCCGCGAATCAGTGCGAAGGAGAAGGCGCTGTCGAAGATCGCCGCACCAGGAAGCAGGCTGCAGGCTTGCCCTCCGGCATTGACGACATTGGGGTTGGGTTCGCCGTCGAGCGGCCCCATGCCGAGAAAACCGTTTTCTGACTGCAGGGTGATATGCAGGCCTTCCGGCAAGTAGTGCGGCACCAGGGTCGGCGTACCGATCCCGAGGTTGACCACATAGCCTTCTTTCAGCTCTTGTGCCACCCGGCGGGCGATGATTTCTTTGGCGTCCATTTCAGTTCTTCCGTGTCAAAAGGAGGTGATCGACCAGTGCGGCGGGCGTAATCACATGGTCCGGATCAATCGCCCCGACGTCGACGATTTCGTCGGCCTCGACGATCACCACGTCGGCGGCCAGGGCGATCAGCGGGTTGAAGTTGCGCGCGGCGCGGTCATAGACCAGGTTGCCGATACGATCCGCGCGGTAGGCCTTGATGATGGCGATATCGGCACGTAGCGGCAGCTCCAGAAGAAACTCGCGACCGCCGACCGTGAGTTTCTGTTTGCCTTGCTCGACGACGGTGCCGACGCCGGTGGGCGTTAAAAAGCCGCCCAGCCCGGCACCGCCGGCACGGATGCGCTCGATCAAAGTACCCTGCGGAGAAAGCTCGACGTCTAGTTCGCCCGCCAGCATCAGCTTTCCCGTAAGCGGGTTAGTGCCGATGTGCGAGGCGATCAGGCGACGCACCCGGCGCTGCTCGATCAACGGCGCGACACCCGGAATCGGGCAGCCGGTGTCATTGCCGATCAGGGTCAGCTCCCGGATATCCGCTTCGCAGATGGCCCGAACCAGACCCGGCGGCGTGCCGACTCCCATGAAGCCGCCGTACATTATGGTCATGCCATTGCGGAACAATGCCCCGACTTCAGACCACTCCATCAGTTTTGCATAGTTCATTTTTTTATCCCGATCGTTATATGAATTGTGGGCGGTACGTCAGCATCAATGTGCTAAGCGGCTGATGCCGAGAATCGCTCGCGCTTCATCCGGCGTCGCCAGCGGGCGATCCAGTTCACGGCTGATGCGGGCGATGCGCTCGACCAGTTGCGCATTGCTGCTGGCCAGTTCGCCCTTGCGGTAATACACGTTGTCTTCAAAGCCGACACGAACATGCCCGCCGAGCAGAATGGCCAGCGTCGCCAGCGGCAGCTCTGCTGCGCCGATGCCAGCGACGCTCCACGTTGACCCGACTGGCAACTGCGATTTCATGTACATCAGCGCTTCCGGTGTCCCCGCCATACCGCCCGGGATGCCGAGCACGAAGTCGACATGCAGCGGGCCGTTCAACAGACCTTTTTTCAACCAACGGCTGACCGTGGTGATCATTCCGGTATCAAAAATTTCGAGTTCCGGCTTGACGCCGTAGTCCTGCATCGCCTGGGCGAACACCTCCATGTCCGCCGGGTGATTCATGAAGACGTCAGCACCGAAGTTGACCGAGCCCATCGACAGCGTCGCCATTTCGGGTGCCAGCGTCACCGGCGCCAGGCGCTCGCTCGACGTCATGCCGACGGCGCCGCCGGTCGACACCTGGATGATCACGTCGCAACGCTCGCGCACGGCGGCGATGATCCGGCGGTAGGTTTCCTTGTCCTGCGTTGAACTGCCGTCCGCGTTGCGCGCATGCAGATGAACAATCGACGCGCCGGCCTTGGCACAGTCTTCAGCGGCTTGTGCAATCTCATCCGGCGTGATCGGCAGCGCCGGCTGCTGTTCGCGGGTGACTTCAGCGCCGGTCAGCGCGGCAGTAATGATGAGTTTTTCCATGGCTCGCTAGCCCCGGCGCTGACAGTGCGCAGGCACCACGCAGGTTCCCGATGCACGGCAGACGACGACCGGTTCGGCCAGCACGTCGGCCGCCGAGGCTTGTCCTTCTACCTGGGCGGAGGCGATGACCTTGCGCGCCTCGAACTCCATCTTGCGCGAGGTCTTGCCCATCTTGACGATGCGACCGGTGGCCTCGATGTAATCACCGGCGTAAACCGGGGCGAGGAACTCGACCTTGTCGTAGGCAACGAAGAGCCCTTCATCGCCATCGCTGCGGATCAGCAACTCGGTGGCGACATCGCCGAACAAGTGCAACATCTTGGCGCCATCGACCAGATTGCCGGCGTAGTGGGCGTCGTGGGCACTGATGCGCAGACGGATGAGGCTGGAAATGTTGCTGGTATGGTTTTCCATTCAAGCGGCCTTTCGGTTGATCCATTCGTGGATGGCAAAAGATGCCACATCTTCGGCGTAGGTCTTGGTGCCAAAACCGGCGTCATAGCCGAGTTCCTTGGCCAGTTCGTGGCTGATGCGCGGCCCGCCGACGACCAGGATAACCTTGTCGCGCAGCCCTTCCGCTTCGAGCAGGTCGGCTAGTTTGGTGAGATTATCGAGGTGGATATTCTTCTGCGTCACCACTTGCGAGACGAGGATAACGTCGGCCTTTTCTTCAATCGCCCTGGCCACCAGATCTTCCGAATCGACCTGCGCACCGAGGTTGATGGCGCGGATTTCGTGGTAGCTCTCCAAACCCTTATGCCCGTTGAAACCCTTCATGTTCATGATGGCGTCGATGCCGACGGTGTGCGCGTCGGTTTCGATGGTGGCGCCGATGACGACCATGCGCCGCCCCATTTTTGCGGCGATCAGCTGGTTGACGCCATCCTTGTCGAGCACTTCGTAGTCCGGCTTGACGACCTGGAAGCTGGACAGATCGACCTGATGCCGGCATTGCCCATAGACGACGTAAAAGCTGAAGCCCTGCCCCATTTCCTCGGCATGGACAACCGCCGGTTCGTCGAGCCCCATCAGCGCCGCCAGACGCTTGGCGCCCTCCTTGGAGGTTTCATCGAGCGCCAC
>JANNNT010000056.1:0-14186 GCA_031398685.1 Rhodocyclaceae bacterium
CCGTTTCGTCACGCCGGTCACCTTTCAGGCGCTCTCCGGCAATCCGGTGTTTGCCGACCAATGGGACCCGCGTGTCGCCAACAATATGGCGCACATCGATCTTTCGCGGGACGCTGATGTGTTGCTGATTGCGCCCGCCTCGGCGGATTTTCTCGCCAAGGTCGCTAACGGCCTGGCCGATGATCTGCTGAGCACATTGACCCTGGCGCGCGACTGCCCGCTGCTGGTCGCCCCGGCGATGAACCGCCAGATGTGGGAAAACACCGCGACGCAGCGCAATATGGCCACCCTGCGCGGCGATGGCGTCAAGCTTCTCGGCCCGGCTTGCGGGGAACAAGCCTGTGGCGAAACCGGCCTCGGGCGCATGATCGAACCCGAGGATATCCTTGCCGAACTGATTGCCTTCTTCCAGCCGAAGTTTCTCGCAGGGAAAAAATTCCTGCTGACGGCCGGCCCGACATTTGAAGCCATCGACCCGGTACGCGGAATCACCAATCTATCGAGCGGGAAAATGGGCTTTGCCGTGGCGCGCGCTGCGCAGGAAGCCGGTGCCGAAGTCACGCTGGTCTGCGGGCCGGTTAGCCAGCCGACGCCCCGTGGCGTCACGCGCATCGACGTCACCAGCGCACTGGAAATGCACACGGAAGTCATGCGCCGCGCCGCTACGCAGGATGTTTTCGTCGGCGTCGCTGCAGTCGCCGACTACCGCCCGAAAGCAAGCGCTGAACACAAAATAAAGAAGGACGGCAGCGCTGCACCACCCATTGAACTCGTCCAGAATCCTGACATTCTGGCCGACGTTGCCGCCCTGCCCTCGCCGCCGCTATGCGTGGGCTTTGCGGCCGAAAGCAGGAATCTGGCTGAGTACGCGCAGAAGAAGCGTGCTGCGAAAAAGATTCCGCTGATCGTCGGCAACCTGATTCAACACGGCTTTGGCGGTGACGACAATACGCTGATCCTGTTCGACGAAAGCGGCCAGCTCCCGCTGGCGCCAGCCCCAAAACTTGAACTGGCGCGCCAATTGGTGGCGCGCATTGCGACCTTGCTGGAGGACCACTAATGCACCGCATCGAAGTCCGCATCCTCGACCCGCGCCTGAAAGACAGTCCGCCACACTACGCCACTCCGGGCTCGGCCGGCCTTGACCTGCGCGCCTGCATCGAAGCCCCGGTGAAGATTCACCCCGGCGACACCATGCTGATCCCAACCGGCATCGCCATTCACCTGGCAGACCCCGGCCTCGCGGCGATGATCCTGCCGCGCTCAGGTCTGGGACATAAACATGGCATTGTTCTTGGCAATCTGGTTGGCCTGATCGATTCCGACTATCAGGGCGAAATCATGGTATCGACCTGGAATCGCGGCAAGGAGAGCTTCACGCTCAACCCGCTCGACCGGCTGGCACAACTCGTCGTGGTCCCGGTCATGCAGGTCGCGTTCAACGTCGTTGACGAATTCGATGTAAGCTCTCGTGGTGACGGCGGCTTCGGCAGTACCGGAAAATCCTGACATCCGCGTCAAATCTTCAAATGAACCGCAACTAAACCGCGCAGGGCGTTGGCTACATACAGCCTTGACGCGCCAAGCACGTCATCCCGGGTCAGCACGCACTCGACAGCGCGCCCCGACTCCAGCAGATGCCGGCGCATCACACCGGGTAGCAATCCGCAGGCCAATGGCGGCGTCAGCAGTACGCCATCACGTTCGACAAACACATTGCTGCGCGCGCCCTCACACACTTCGTCGCGCGAATTGAGGAAGATTGCATCAAACACGCCCGGAAGCAGGCTGGCCAGCACGCTGTCGTAACGGCTTCGCGCGGTTGTCTTGTGGCGCAACAGATACTCTCCGGCATCCAGCTTTTCATCAGCCAGCACCACCTGCCAAGACCGAAGCTCGTCTGCCATCGGAGCCGCTGTGATGCGATAAGCACCATCATGCGCAAGGTTCAGACGAAGCCTGTAAACACGGGTTGAACACCGAGGCGACTGGTCAGCCAAGGCCGCAGAAATCGCCGGCAGATCACATCTGAAACCAAGCGCGCGCGCGGAAGCCTCAAGCCGCTCCAGATGCAAGGGCAGAAGCGAGTACTCACCGTTCTCCATGCGCATCGTTTCGATCAGCTCGAAACCGGGATCGCAGGTGGTGAGGAAACGTGCTTTCAGGAGGCATTCGGCGTATTCGCTCGCCGGGTCGGAATCGATGACAATTCCACCACCAACGCCCAGGCGCCCTCGCCCATCAGGCTCAAGTTCCAGCGTCCGGATGGCGACGTTGAAACGGCAATTGCCACCCGGTGCCAGCCAGCCCAGTGCACCGGTGTAAAGGCCGCGTGCCGTGGCCTCCAGCTCGGCGATGCGCTGCATGGCACGTATTTTGGGTGCGCCGGTAATCGAACCACAGGGGAACAAGGCCCGAAACAGGTCGAACAGGCGCACCCCGGGCAATTCGGCTGAAATGGTCGACACCATCTGCCACAGCGTCGGATAGGCCTCAGCTTCGCAGAGTGATTCCACATGGACCTTGCCCGGCGCTGCCAGACGCCCCAGATCGTTGCGCAGCAGATCGACGATCATGATGTTCTCGGCACGCTCTTTCTCTGACGCCAGCAGCGCACAACGCTGCGCCTCGTCGGCTTCCGGCGTGGGACCGCGTTTTGCGGTGCCCTTCATCGGTCGTGTCACAACCCGATTGCCGAGGCGCTCGAAAAACAACTCAGGGGAGAAGGAAAGAAGTGTCTCTTCCGGCGTTGAAATGTACGCCCCGTAACGCACCGGTTGCCGTTCGCGCAAATGGGCATACAGCGCCAGCGGGTGGCCGTAGAGCCTGAAATCGATTGGGAAGGTAAGGTTGATCTGGTAACAGTCGCCATCGGCAATCCAGCGCCGGATCTGCTCTACCCTGGAAGCATGGCTCGCGGCATCGAACGCCGGGGTAAGTTCAGCCACGCCGGCAATCCGTTCATGCTTGGAAACAGCAGCCAGACGCGTATTGAGAAAAGCGTCTACGGTCTTCGCATCAAGGTGCCGTGCCTGACCGAATACCCAGCCGCGCAAGCTGGGGCGGCCCATATTCAACGGGTTGAGTACGGGCTCGAAACAGGCTCCAAGTGCGTAGTTCGCCGCCACTGCAACCCACTCATTCCGGGCTGAAGCAGCTTCAAAGGTGTCAAATGCAGTCTCCAGATCATCGGCGTCTTCACCCAGCTGGATCGTTCGACGATAATCCGACAACAGAATGGCACCACCGCCGTCAGCATCAAAAAGTGCGAAACGGTCGTCCACCAAGGTCATTGCTCAGTCTTGGGAGAAGAAAAGCGGCTTACTTGCGCTTGAAGAAAAATTCAAAGACCTGGTCAGCCTCGGCATTCGCCAGCAACTGGTTGCCCGTCTGTTTTGCAAAGGCCTGGAAATCCTTGGCTGCACTAGGGTCGGTCGCCAGAACGCGCAACACCTGACCGGAGACCATTTCGGAAAGCGCCTTTTTGGTGCGCAAGATTGGTAGCGGACAGTTCAGCCCCTTGACGTCGAGTTCTCGATCAAATTGCATGATCAAATCCAAAGCGATAATAAAGGCACATTTTAACCGCCATTCTTTTTCAGCTTAGCCTCTTCGGCCTGCAATTTGCGCAGCTCGCGCAACCGGGCATCAACCGCGGATTGCTCATAAAAATTCCCGTCTGTCGCCTGTTGGGCAAACTGCAGTTGTTCGACCGCTTGCCCGAGTTGTCCTTGTAGCAGGTAGAACTCGGCCTGTGCCCGGTGCTGCTGCAAGCGCTTTCCAAGGGCCGCATAGCTTTTCGCCTGTAATCCGTGCAGTTTGTAATCGGCGAAACTGAGTTGCAACTGTGAATCGATGAATGGCAGCGCCTGATCGTATTGGTGCCCCACGTAGAGCGACTCGGCATAACCATAAACGAGAGACTTTGCCTGGGGAAAACGTTGTAAGGCATCGCGATAAATGGCCTGAGCAGTTGGCAAATCGCCTGCGCTCGCACTGATCTCTGCGGCCAGACCGGCAATCAACGGCGACGAAACCTTGAGTGCCGAGAGTGCGTCCATTTGATGCTGCGCCGCTGGCACGTCCTTGGCCCTCATCAGTGCAAGGGCCAGGCCATAGTGAACGGCGGCCTGCGAGGCATATTTCTTTTCACGCACCTGGGTTTCAAACTCGCTGACAGCCTCGCCTGGCGTCCCCATCTGTGCACGCAGTTTGGCGCGTACGAGATAAAAATCAAGGCCGCTGACCACCTGACGGTAGGGCGAACCCTGCGCCCGGTTCTGCATATCGGAAATCCGCTCGACTGTCAGCGGGTGCGAACGCAAATAGACCGGCGCGTTGTTCTCGTAAAGTCGCCCCGCTTTTTGCAAACGCTCAAAAAAATCTCCCAGACTGCGCACGTCAAAGCCGGCCTTTTCGAGTGTCTGATAACCCATACGATCAGCCTCACGCTCGAAATCGCGGGTGTACGCCAGTTGAGCCTGCACTAAGCCGGCCTGTGTTGAAGCAATGGTGGCCGCAGCGATATCCGAATTAGCCCGTGCCGCAAGAATACCAACGGCCATGGCAATCATGCTGGGAATCGTATTCTGCTTTTCTTTGGCGATCTGGCGTGCCAGATGATTCTGGGTCACATGAGCGATTTCGTGGGCAAGCACACCTGACAGTTCTGACTCGGACTGTGCCGTAAGCAAGGTGCCAGTATTCATGCCGATAAAACCGCCAAACATCGCAAACGCATTAATCGTATTGTCACGAATGGCAAAGAAATGAAAATCGCCGGTCGGATTCGCGCTGGCTTCACCAAGACGACGGCCAAGTCGGTTGAGATAGTCGTTAATTTCCGGGTCATCAACGTAACTCGGCTCACGCAAACGAATTTCGTTCATGATGCTCTCACCGATCTTGCGCTCAATCTGTGGCGAAAGTTCTGCTCGTGCCGACTCGCCGAGATCCGGGAGATCATCGGCCAGTGCAAGTGGCATACCAGCGATAGCCCCCGCCACTGCCAATGACAAGGCTACAGAGGCAAGCATGGTAAGCGGGCTAATAAAACGCGAGATATTTAAGTTCACAATGTGCACGAGTATCGGTTGTAGATCATGAAGCAATGATACCGGAGTCCGCCACATTCATATGTTTCAAGTTGTTTCCTGCGCAGACTGGCAAATTCGACAGGCGAAAAAAAACCCGCCAGAGGCGGGTTTCTTTAGCGCAGCTGAAAATCAGGCACGCCCAATATTCGATGCTTGCTTGCCCTTAGGACCCTGCGTAACGTCGAAGGAAACCTTCTCGCCCTCTTTGAGGGTCTTGAATCCGCCCATGGTGATCGCGGAAAAATGTGCGAAAAGATCTTCGCTACCATCATCCGGAGTAATGAAACCGAAACCCTTGGCGTCATTGAACCACTTAACTGTACCTGTTGCCATATTGCTACTTCCTTGAAAAGAGACTAGATCCGGGCATCGCCCGACTTTCATGTTTGAAATTCAAATGAGACTTGAACCAAAACATGGAGTCTTTGTACGCTAGTTATAGCGGAAGCGTCAAGCATTTTTGCTTACAAATATTTGCGCAGTGTGGTTTCTATGTAAAAAGTGGCAAACAAGGTGGGTTTGCGCATTCGAAAAGACTGGTTAAAATTGGCTCATGGCAAAACAGCATCAGGACGGTACCGTACTTGAGACCAAGCGCACCAAGCTCGCGCCTCCGCCTCTTTATACGGTTGTTTTACTTAACGACGACTTCACGCCAATGGACTTTGTTGTTCTTGTGCTACAAAAGTTTTTTTCCATGAATCGAGAACAAGCAACGCAAATCATGCTCAAAGTACACATGGAAGGGCGAGGCTTGTGCGGGGTTTACCCGCGTGATGTCGCTGCGACCAAGGTCGAGCAGGTTGCGACCTTCGCACGTGATAACCAGCATCCGCTGGCGTGCGTAATGGAGGAAAACTGAATGATTGCGCAAGAACTCGAAGTCAGCCTGCACATGGCCTTTGTCGAAGCACGGCAAAAACGTCATGAGTTCATTACGGTCGAGCATCTGCTGCTGGCACTGCTCGACAACCCGTCAGCCGCGGAGACCCTGCGCGCCTGTGGCGGAAACATCGAACAACTGCGCCGTGATCTGGCCAAGTTCATTGTTGAACACACGCCGACGGTTGATGGCACGGAGGATATCGACACGCAACCGACGCTCGGTTTTCAGCGTGTCATCCAGCGCGCCATCCTGCATGTCCAATCGTCCGGAAAGAAAGAAGTTAATGGTGCCAACGTACTGGTTGCCATTTTTGGCGAAAAGGATTCACACGCTGTGTATTACTTGCAAAAGCAAGGCATAGCGCGGCTCGACGTGGTCAATTTTATCTCTCACGGGATCAGCAAGGTTCCGCAGAGCACGGCACGCAGTGAAAACGAGGTTGAAACCGAAGGTGAAACACAAAACGCGGCCGGTCCGCTGGAAAACTACACCATCAACCTCAATGCGCTGGCTCTGCAAGGCAAGATCGATCCCCTGATCGGACGCGACAGTGAACTGGAGCGCGTTATTCAGACCTTGTGCCGCCGGCGCAAGAACAACCCGCTACTGGTTGGTGAAGCCGGTGTCGGCAAGACCGCCATCGCCGAAGGACTTGCGCGCCGCATCATCGAAAGCGATGTCCCTGAAATCCTCGCCAAAGCCAATATTTACTCCCTCGACATGGGTGCGCTGCTGGCCGGGACGAAGTATCGTGGTGATTTTGAACAACGCCTGAAGGCTGTGCTCAAGCAGCTCGGCGACAACCCGGACGCCATCCTGTTCATCGACGAAATCCACACGTTGATCGGTGCCGGCTCGGCCTCGGGCGGCACGATGGACGCGTCCAACCTACTCAAGCCGGCGCTCTCCAACGGCCAACTCAAGTGCATCGGAGCGACCACCTACAACGAATATCGCGGCATCTTCGAGAAGGATCACGCCCTCTCTCGGCGCTTCCAGAAAATCGACGTGAATGAGCCTTCCATTCCCGACACCGTCGAGATTCTCAAGGGGCTCAAGTCCCGCTTCGAAACGCATCACGGCATCAAGTATTCCGCTGCGGCGCTCACCTCGGCGGTCGACCTTTCGGTGCGCTTCATCACTGACCGACACTTGCCGGACAAGGCTATTGACGTCATCGACGAAGCGGGTGCTGCGCAGCGTATCCTGCCCAAGTCGAAGCAGAAGAAAATCATCGGCAAGCAGGACATCGAGGAAATTGTGGCAAAGATTGCCCGTGTTCCCTCAACCCAGGTCTCATCAGATGACCGTAGCGCGCTCAAGAACCTTGACCGCGACCTGAAGGCCGTTGTTTTCGGACAGGAACTCGCCATTGACACGCTGGCCAAGGCGATCAAGATGGCTCGCTCGGGGCTGGGAACACCCGGCAAACCGATTGGCAGCTTCCTCTTCTCGGGACCGACCGGCGTTGGAAAAACCGAGGTCGCCAAGCAACTGGCCTATTGCATGGGCATCGAACTGTTGCGCTTCGACATGTCGGAATACATGGAACGCCATGCCGTTTCACGGCTGATCGGCGCGCCGCCCGGTTATGTCGGTTTCGATCAGGGTGGGCAGCTCACCGAGGCCGTGACCAAGAAACCCTACTGTGTATTGCTCCTCGACGAGATTTAGAAAGCGCATCCGGATATCTACAGCATCCTGCTGCAGGTGATGGATCACGGCACGCTTACAGACAATAACGGACGCAAGGCTGATTTCCGCAATGTTGTCATCATCATGACGACCAACGCCGGCCAGGAATCCATCCAGAAATCGAATATGGGTTTCACCACCACCAAGCAGGCTGGCGACGAGATGGTCGAGATCAAGCGGCTCTTCTCGCCTGAGTTCCGCAATCGGCTGGATGCCACGATCTCCTTCAAGGCGCTTGATCATGAGGTGATCCTGCGTGTGGTCGACAAGTTCCTGATGCAGCTTGAGGGACAATTGCACGAGAAGAAAGTCGAGGCCGTGTTCACCGACGCACTCAAAAACCACCTGGCGACCAAAGGCTTCGACCCGCTGATGGGTGCCCGGCCGATGGCGCGGCTGATTCAGGACACCATCCGCTCAGCGCTGGCCGACGAACTCCTGTTCGGCAAGCTAGCCAGTGGTGGGCACGTCACTGTCGACCTCGACGAAAACAGCAAGGTCAAGCTAGTCTTCGAGGAAGAGACGGCTGTAGCCGTCTGAGTGTTCTTTCAGCAATCGGCCATATCAACAGGTATGGCCGATTTTTTTATGTCATAAGGGAACGATAAAAATGAACTTGAAAACATCCGACCTTTGTGACGCATTTGAAAGCGAACTTGGGAAAACACTTCGCGTTGTCGCTCCGATGTTCAAACACTACGGCTCACGCACGTCATTCAGCGGGCGTATCGTCACCCTGAAGCTATTCGAGGACAACACGCTTGTACGCACGCTGTTCGGAGAAGACGGCAAAGGCAAGGTACTCGTCATCGATGGCGGCGGTTCGATGCGTTGCGCGCTGGTTGGAGATCAACTCGCCGCTCTGGCACATAAAAACGGATGGGAAGGTGTGATTGTTTACGGTTGCATCCGCGACTCTGCCGACATCAACACGGTCGACATCGGCGTGCGGGCGTTGAACACCCACCCGCAACGAAGCCTCAAGAAAGGCGTCGGCGAGCGCGACCTCACGGTAACTTTTGGTGGTGTAAGCTTCATCCCTGGTGAGCACCTCTATGCCGACGAGGACGGCATTTTGGTTTCAAGTCAGGCGCTACACTCATAATCTCGGCGTGACACGCGGTCAAAGGATGCCAGAACTGGCGCGTCTTTTTTCATGGAATTGACGGACCTTCGCGAACTATCGTCATAAGCCACAACCAATTGTGCACCGAATCATTTAACCAAACGCTTTATATTTACGATAGCGTAAATAAACTAATAACACAGTGATAAATATAGTAAATATATATAAGTTTTTCTTGTAAAAGAATATTGCTGCACCGCAATATATTGCCCTATAATTGACCTCATCGGCTGCCTGAGAAAGACCCAGTGTCCGGAAACATGGCGGTTCGATTCTCCCCAATTTAGTCATGTTTCGATTTATTGAGAGGTCAATCATGAGCACACTTAAAGAACAGATCGCTGTACTCGAAAAAGACTGGGCTGAAAACCCCCGCTGGAAAGGTATCAAGCGGGGTTATTCGGCCGCTGACGTAGTACGTTTGCGCGGTTCTTTCCCTATTGAATACACCCTCTCGCGCCGTGCTTCAGAGAAGCTGTGGCACCTCGTCAACACCGAGCCTTACGTCAACTCCCTCGGTGCGTTGACCGGTGGCCAGGCCATGCAACAGGTCAAGGCTGGTGTCAAGGCCATCTACCTTTCCGGCTGGCAAGTTGCCGCTGACAACAACGGTTACGCCTCGATGTACCCGGACCAGTCGCTGTACCCCGTCGACTCCGTGCCGAAGGTCGTCGAGCGCATCAACAGCACGTTCCGTCGTGCTGACGAAATTCAGTGCTCGAAGGGCATTGAACCGGGCCATAAAGACTACATCGATTACTTCGCCCCGATCATCGCCGATGCCGAGGCCGGTTTCGGCGGCGTGCTTAACGCCTTCGAGTTGATGAAGGCCATGATCCGCTCCGGTGCTGGCGGTGTGCACTTTGAAGACCAGCTGGCTTCCGTGAAGAAATGCGGGCACATGGGCGGCAAGGTATTGGTGCCGACCCAGGAGGCCATCCAGAAGCTGATCGCTGCGCGTTTTGCTGCTGACGTCTGTGGCGTGCCGACACTCGTGATCGCTCGTACCGATGCCGAATCGGCCGATCTGCTGACTTCCGACTACGACAAGAACGACAAGCCCTTTGTCACCGGCGAGCGCACCTCTGAAGGGTTCTACAAGACCAAAAAAGGACTGGAACAAGCCGTCTCTCGTGCCGTGGCCTACGCGGCCTATGCCGATCTGGTATGGTGCGAAACCGGCAAACCGGATCTGGAGTTTGCCCGCCAGTTCGCCGAGGGCGTGCACGCCAAATTCCCGGGCAAGCTGCTGGCCTACAACTGTTCGCCGTCCTTCAACTGGAAAAAGAACCTCGACGATGCAACGATCGCCAAATTCCAGAAAGAGCTCGGCGCCATGGGCTACAAGTACCAGTTCATCACCCTCGCCGGCATTCATAACATGTGGTACCACATGTTCGATCTGGCGCAGGACTACGTGGCTCGCGGCATGACGGCTTACGTTGAAAAGGTGCAGGAACCTGAGTTCGCCGCCCGCGATCGCGGCTACACCTTCGTCTCGCACCAGCAGGAGGTAGGCACGGGTTACTTCGACGAAGTCACCACCGTAATCCAGGGCGGCGCCTCCTCCGTCACCGCACTGACCGGCTCGACAGAAGAAGAGCAATTTCACTGATCTGAACAACGGCTAGCCAGTCCCTTTGAGCCCCACGTGTTACAACACGCGGGGCTTTTCATTGGCGCATTGGATTCGACTGACAACAGGAAACTGTTAGCATAACGTCCCGTCGGAAAATGGAAAAACTGAGTGAATCTCAGTTTCGTAAACAATTGGTTTCGGCCGCCTTGGCGATCACAGGATAAACAAAATGCTTGGATTGATGGATCTGCACAGCCACACAACTCGTTGCTGTCACGCCACGGGAACGATGGAGGCTTACGTTCAACGGGCCATGGAATTGGGGCTGGGCGATTTTGGATTCTCCGACCACAGCCATTGGATGCTGCGTTCGACCGGGCAACGCTACGCGATGCTGGCCGACGAACTTGAGCATTACGTTGCCGACGTCAAGCGATTGCAGACTGAATACAACCGGGAGGGAACGCGCCCCTTCCACATCCGGCTGGGGATGGAAATGGACTTTATACCGAGCCGTATCGAACTGGCGCGTGAGGTCCAGAGTCGCTATCACTGGGACTACATCATCGGTTCGGTGCACAACATCGGCTTCGAGAAGTTGCAAGAACCGGAAATGTACGACCGGTGGTCGATCGATGATGTCTGTGAGCTTTATTTCCACCACGTGGGGATGATGGTTCGTGAGCGGTTCTGCGACATCATCGGGCATCTCGATCTGCCCAAAAAGATGGGGCGTCGACCGACGGGCGGACTGCTGCGCTATATCGAGCCACTTATCCCGGATTTCCTGGCTAGCGGCGTGGCCGTGGAGATCAACACCTCGGGACTGGACAACCCGGCGCAGGAATTCATGCCGGGCTGGGAGGTCGTTGAAACGCTGGCGGCAGTGGGCGTACCCTTGACCTTGAGTTCCGATGCGCACGCGCCGCATCAGGTGGGGCGACACTTTGCGGAGGCGCTGGCGGGGTTGCGCCGGCTCGGAATCCGCGAGTTGGTGCGCTTCGAGCGCCGGCAGAAGGTAGCGGTTCCGCTGGATTTGATTTCGCCCGTGTAGCGCCGATTCAGGCCTGCCGAAGCTCCCGGATCAAAGCTCGCGCTTATCGACCCAGTCGTCCGGGCACGCTTCAACAATCTCCAGAAAGGTGGTCAGCACCTCCGGGTCAAACTGCGTGCCGGAAGCATTGCGCATGTAATCCAGCGCCTTGGCGACAGGCCACGGCTCCTTGTAAGGGCGCCGGTGCACGAGCGCGTCGAACACATCCGCCACAGCAACGATTCGCGACGCCAGTGGAATTTCCTCGTCCTTGATTCCTTTCGGGTAGCCGCTACCGTCGAAGCGTTCATGATGGCCTCCGGCAATCTGCGCACCGTAGGAGAGGTAACTCTCGCCATTGATCAGGCTGGCCGCACGCTCAAGGATCAGCCGCCCCTTCCCGGCATGTTCCATCATGATGACCCGCTCGTGCACCGTGAGTTTGGCGGGTTTGAGCAAGATGTGATCCGGGGTTGCCACTTTGCCGACATCGTGCAGGATGGAGGCGGTGCCAATCATCGCCTTGAACGTATCCGAAATTTCCCCGGGGAATTTTCCCTGTTGGTGCAACCGGGCAACGACCGCATTAGTCAGGCGCTTCATCCGCACGATGTGACTGCCGGTGCTTTCATCACGGAATTCCGCGAGGTCGGCCAGCGCAATCACCGTAGCTTCGTTCGATGCATGCAACTGCTGGTAGAGGTACAGATTATCGAAGGCAGAAGTCATGCGGTCGCAGAAAACGCCCAGCAGGTCTTTCTGAAAGTCTTCCAGGGGCCAGGGCGGCGTAAAGACGATAACGAAGCGATAACCGTTTCGTGTCGAAAAATGCAGGACATCGTACGGGTGTTCATAGTGGTTGCGTTCCAGATCAAAGACCTTCTTGACTAGCGGGTAGAACGGATGATCGTCAAACATTTTTCCCTGTGCGGGCAGATCAGCGAACTTCCCGGTGCCGGCGATAACCTCAAAATCCTGCTCTGCGTCCGAATTCGGAACGATCCGTTTGGCACACAGCATGCCATCCGCCCCGACGCCCAGAATGGCACTGATCTGGGATAAAACGCCGGAAGAAAATTCCTGCAGCGAGTTGTATTGATACAGATTCTCCGTTCCCTTGAGAATCCGGCGCAGTCCCTGACGCGACAAATCGATAATCAACAGGCTTTCGTAGGTTCGCAGCGAAGCCGTCACCACAACGAACAGCTTGCGGGCCGTCAGCTCGGTCTTGGATTTGTAATCGTTGATGTCATACTCAACGATGACTTTCTCTTCCGGTGCCTGACCGGGCTGCCCGGTGCGCAATATGATCCGGACCAGTTGATTGTCGAGTTCCCCGCGAATCCGTGCGGCCAGACGCAAGCCGGCATCATCGGTCTCCATGACCACATCGAGCAGGACGATGGCGGTATCCGGATGCCTGGAAAGCTGTTCAAACCCCTCGGCAGCCGAATAGGCCGACCGTATCTCCAGTGGCCGCCCTCGATAAAGCACTTCCCGAAGTGCCAGACAGGTCATGGCGTGCACATCCGGCGCATCATCGACAATCAGGATCTTCCATGGGCGCAGGTAGGCCGATTCTTGCTCTGCACCGCCCGGTCGGGTGTCATCCACCATCCAGCTATCTTCTAAATTGCCAAGCGTTGTCATTTCTTGCTTGCTCCACGCACTTTCTCAATCAATACCATCGGAATACGAATTGTAAAGGTGGTTCCTTTTCCTCCTTCGCTCAGCACTTTGACCGTGCCACCCAAGCGCTGGGTGACGATGTTGAAGACGATATTCAAGCCAAGCCCTGTTCCACCTTCTGACCGACGGGTGGTAAAGAACGGCTCAAAGATCAATGGCAAGTGCTCCGGCGGAATAATCTTTCCATCGTTGGCGCATTCAATGACCACCCCTGGCGACTCCATCCAAGCGTGGATCACCACCTCGCCTTCGGCGACCTCATCAAAACCATGCGTGAGCGCATTGGTCACCAGATTGGTCAGCACTTGAGCCAGCAATCCGGGGAAGGTATCCATCTCGATATCGTCCTGACAGAAAAAGCCGACATTGATTCCAGTCTTCTTGTACATGGGCCGCAAACTTGTGAGCACCTCATCCAGATAGACCTTCAGATTGAATTTCCGGCGCACCTCAGACGTTTCATCTGCCGCAACCTGCTTGAAACTATTGATCAGATACCCGGCCCTCTCGGCGTTGTTCAGCACCAGTTGCGCGCCCTCCAGTACCGAGTCGACGAACTGCACGATCTCCGATTTTTTGATTGCGCCTTCGCTCATCAGCCTTTCAATTTTCTGCGCTTCTTCAAGGAGGAACGAAGCACCAGTCACGGCAACCCCCACCGGCGTATTGATCTCATGGGCCACCCCGGCGACCAGCGCCCCCAGGGCAGCAAACTTCTCGGACTGCACCAGACTTTCCTGCGCAAGCTTGAGGGTATCCAGCGCCTCGGTAAGTTCATTGTTGGTTTCACGCAGATTTCTCTCGGCCTCGATTCGGCTCTCGATATCCGAAACCAGCCGTCGCTCGATCTGGTTGAAAGCATCAACCACCTCGCCAAACTCATCATCGCTCTTGATATTCAGTTCCCCGACCTGCGGGTTCTGGGCCAGCTCCTTGAATGCACGCGCCAACTGCGCCAACGGTTCAATCACCTTGCGGCTGATGACAAAAAACAGTGCATATCCAAGCACGGCATTGAGGATCAAAATCTCGATGATGCGGTTGCGCAGTTGTTCCGCCAGCAATTGTTCAACGTGGTGACG
>JANNNT010000087.1:0-3594 GCA_031398685.1 Rhodocyclaceae bacterium
GCCGCCGCCCCCAAACTGGTGACCGCCGACATGATCTCGCGCATGAAGCAGGGGGCCGTTGTCGTCGACGTGGCCATCGATCAGGGCGGATGCTTTGAAACCTCGCACGCCACGACGCACGCCGATCCGACCTTCGTCGTGGATGGCGTGGTGCACTACTGCGTGGCCAACATGCCCGGTGCCGTGGCCCGTACGTCGACCTTTGCGTTGAACAACGCCACCATCGGCCATGCCCTCTCGCTGGCCGACAAGGGCTGGAGGAAGGCGCTCAGGGAGTGTGTGCATCTGAGGAACGGCCTCAACGTCGCTGAAGGCAAGGTGACTTACGAAGCCGTTGCGAAGGATCTGGGCTACGCCTACGTGAATGCGGATACCCTGCTGAGTTAAGGGCAGGACAAGCGGGGGAGGGTTTGTTGTTTAAATCTTCCCCGCTTCTTTGCCTCGTAATTCATCAGAGACCAGCCGAAGTTGTCCTTCAGATGGGTTCTTCAGATTCCAGGTCGATAGCCACAAGCTTGATTCAGAAGGAGAAGAATCTTATGCGTATCGATCATTGTAACCGCGTCAATAGCCGGTGAAGATCAGCAAAGTTTTACGTTTTGGAGTGTGCACGATCACCGTGGAGCAGGTTTTTATTGCATCGGTTTTATTTATTGCACACAATGCTCAGGTTGACTCGATTAGAGGGTGTATCGCAGCAAATACGGTTGCACGTTCGTGAAATTGGAGCGCCGGGCGCTTCATGCAAACCTACACTACACACAGATTTCTCATTGCCAGGTAAATATAGAATGGATACAAACAAGCAGTTGGAACACCTCGTACAACTCAGGGCAGAAGCCCGTTTGGGCGGAGGGCAGGACAGGATAGACAAGCAGCACGCGGCTGGGCGTTTGACCGCCCGCGAGCGGATTGACCTGTTGCTCGATGCGGACTCCTTCGAAGAGTTCGACATGTTCAAGACCCATCGCTGCCACGATTTCGGCATGGAGAAGACGGTTATTCCGGGTGATGGGGTGGTTACCGGTCACGGTACGATTGAAGGCCGGATTGTTTACGTTTATGCCCAGGACTTCACCGTTCTTGGCGGCTCGCTTTCCGAGACTTTGGCCGAAAAGATCTGCAAGATCATGGATCTGGCGATGAAGAACGGTGCTCCGGTGATCGGCCTCAACGACTCCGGCGGTGCACGGATTCAGGAAGGGATTGAAAGTCTGGCCGGTTATACGGAAATCTTTCTACGCAACGTGATGGCCTCCGGCGTCATCCCCCAGATTTCTGCCATTTTTGGCCCCTGTGCAGGCGGCGCGGTGTACTCGCCGGCGCTGACTGACTTCGTGATCATGGAGCGGCACAACTCGTACATGTTCCTTACCGGTCCCAAGGTCGTCAAGTCGGTGACCCATGAAGACGTGACCGTTGAAGAGCTGGGCGGTGCCGACATGCACTCTTCGCAAAGCGGGATTTCCGACTATGCGGCGTCGTCGACGGCCGATGCCATCCGCTACATCAAGCGTCTGCTGTCCTTCATGCCGCAGAACAATTTCGAATCGGCCCCGGTCCTGCCGTGCAATGATCCCATCGACCGACAGTCCGAAGTCCTGCACTCGATCATCCCCGCCAATCCGAACGCGGCGTATGACATGAAAGATGTCATCACCGAAACCGTCGATAACGGCGATTTCTTCGAAATCAAGGAGCAGTTTGCACCCAACCTGGTCGTCGGTTTTGCGCGTTACAACGGCATCAGTGTCGGCATTGTCGCCAACCAACCGGCGTATCTGTCCGGCGTGCTCGACATTGATTCGTCGATCAAGGGCGCGCGTTTTGTGCGTTTCTGCGACTGCTTCAATATCCCGGTCGTGACCTTTGTTGACGTCCCCGGTTTCCTTCCGGGTACGGCCCAGGAATACGGCGGCGTGATCCGCAATGGCGCCAAAATGCTTTATGCCTATGCCGAAGCGACGGTGCCGAAAGTGACGGTCATCACGAGAAAGGCCTATGGTGGTGCGTACTGCGTGATGTCGTCCAAGCATTTGCGTGGCGACATGAACTACGCCTGGCCGAGTGCCGAAATCGCCGTGATGGGCGCAAAAGGTGCGGCCGAGGTTCTGTATGGTCGCCAGGCCCGTGAATCGGATGATCCTGCAGGCTATCTGGCCGCAAAGGAAGAGGAGTACCACGAAACGGTGGCCAACCCTTACGTTGCTGCGCAGCGCGGTTACATCGATGACATCATTATTCCGGCCAGGACGCGTTCACGCATCATCAAGGCGCTGGGAATTTTGCAGAACAAGCGCGATACCAATCCCATGAAGAAGCACGGAAACATTCCGCTGTGATTCGCTGGTCAAATCTTCAAGGGGTAGAACGATGCAGAAAAAAGGAAAAAAGGTAGCGGCGGCACTGGCGGCAGTTCAACTCTTCTTGCACGAAGAAGAAGCGGCGGCAGCAAGTTATCTGGTTGAACCGGTTGCTCCGGTTCGGCCGATCGAGCCCGGCCAGTGGGCGCAGTCCGGACGTGTTGAGATGATGGCTGGGCGCAGGATGATCCAGCTGCGAGCCTTCTCGAACGCGCGATAGATTTCAGTATTCATTTTTAAAATCTTTGTGGAGCAGAATGATGAGTGACAACGTAGTAATGACCGCAATGAATTACGCCAGTGATCGTCCGCAAGCCGCTAACCCGGTGAAGGTCATGGATCTGAGCCTGCGCGACGGGCACCAATCCCTCTTCGCCACACGGGGGCGTACAGAGGACATGATTCCGGTGGCCGAAATGCTGGATGAAGTCGGTTTCTGGGCGCTGGAAACGTGGGGTGGTGCGACTTTTGACACCATGCACCGGTTCCTGAACGAGGACCCGTGGGAGCGCTTGCGTACGCTCAAGCGCTATGCCAAGAAAACGCCGTTCAGCATGCTGTTGCGTGCGCAGAACCTGGTCGGCTATCGCAACTACGCCGATGACGTGGCCACCGCCTTTGTTGACCGCGCCGCCGAAAACGGCATGGATATCTTCCGTACCTTCGACGCACTGAATGACTATCGCAACTTCGAGACGGTCGTCAAGCAGATCAAGAAGAGCGGCAAGCATTTCCAGGGTTGCATGTGCTACACCATGACCGAGCCGCGCATGGGCGGCGATGTTTACAGCCTCGACTATTACATCGGTAAGGCCAAGGAACTGGTCGACATGGGCGCAGACTCCATCTGCATCAAGGACATGGCCGGCATGATTGCGCCGTATGACGTGTATGAGATGGTCAAGGCGCTGAAAGCGGCGGTGACGATTCCGATCCACCTGCACAGTCATTTCACTTCCGGCATGGCGTCGATGAGCCAGCTCAAGGCCATCGAGGCAGGTGTCGACATCCTCGATACGTGCATGACACCGTACGCTTATCGCACTTCGCACCCGGCCATCGAGCCGCTGGTGATGACCTTGCTTGGAACCAATCGCGACACCGGCTTTGACATTCGCAAACTGGCGGAAATCAATGAGGTTCTTGAGAAACAGGTGATGCCGAAGTACAAGCACCTGCTGGACGACTCCAAGGTTTCGATCATTGATATCAACGTGCTCCTGCATCAGAC
>JANNNT010000110.1:0-2428 GCA_031398685.1 Rhodocyclaceae bacterium
TCCGTACAAGAATCAGGACGCGATTCCGAACTTTGATTCGGGTCTGGCCGATTTCAACTTCGCGCAGATTTTCTCCGAGAACCAGTTCTCCGGCTGGGATCGCATCAACAACGCCAATCAGCTGACAGCCGCGGTGACGACGCGACTGATTGAACCGACGTCCGGTAACGAAATCATGCGTGCGATGTTCGGCCAGCGCTTTTATTTCACCAAAACCAAGGTTGCGCTGACCGCCAGTACCAGCCCGACAACCGATGATGGCACGTGGGACAAGTCGGATTTTCTGGCCGCTTTCAGCGGACAAGTATTGCCCAAGGTCTACGCGGATACCGCGTGGCAATACAACGTGAGTGATCAGCAGGTTAAGCGCTATTCGCTAGGGGCGCGTTATCAGCCCGAGCCGGGCAAGGTGCTGAACGCGGCGTATCGTTACAACCGCGATGCGAGCGCGCCGATCGACCAGATCGATATTTCCGGACAGTGGCCGATCTCGGGTCGCTGGCATGCCGTTGGCCGACTCAACTATTCGTTCAAGGACGAAGGCACCAACCTCTCCACCAGCAAACAGGGGGGGCGCGTGATCGAGTCAATCGCCGGTCTGGAATACAACGGTGGCTGCTGGGTCCTGCGTGGGGTCGTTCATCAAACGGCACTCACTCAGGAAAACAAATCAACGGCATTTTTCATTCAGCTCGAACTCAATGATTTTTCGCGTATTGGTTCGAATCCGCTCACTCTTCTCAAGCGAAATATTCAGGGTTACAGCCTGATCAACGAGCCGGCAGCTGACCCTGTCTTTGGCGAATAGGAGATGTTCTTCATGACGCTATCGCTACGTACATTGCTTCTGTCTCTCTGCCTCGTCGGGCTTGCGTCGGCGCAGGCAACGCAACGCCCGGCCAGCGATCCTCAGCCGGCTGATCGTATTGTCGCCGTCGTCAATGACGAAGTGGTTACCCTTTACGAATTGCGTACGCGTCTTGAACTTGCCCTCACCCAGCTCAAAAAACAGGGTACTCCACCGCCTGCCCGCGACGTGCTTGAGAAACAGATGCTTGAACGTCTGGTAATGGATAAGGTTCAGTTGCAACTTGCACGCGATACCGGCCTGCGCATTGACGATGCGCAGCTTGAACAGGCGTTGCAGCGCATTGCCGCCAGCAACAAGATGTCTCTTGCCCAGTTTCGCGAGGCACTGCAAAAGGATGGCATTCAATTTGTGAAATTTCGCGAGGAAATTCGTGAAGAAATCACCATTTCGCGCATTCGCGAGCGTGAGGTCGACAGCAAGATTGTCATTTCAGAAGGCGAGATTGACAACTATCTGAGCGGTGATACCGCAAAGGGCGCTGCAGCAGAAGAGTATGAAGTCGCGCACATCCTGCTCCGCGCTCCCGAATCGGCGAGTCCGGAACAGATTCAAAAGCTCAAGACCAAGACCGATCAGGTGTATGAGCGCCTGCAAAAGGGTGAAGATTTTGCCCAGCTCGCTGCCTCCTACTCCGATGCGCCGGATGGTTTGCAGGGGGGAAACCTGGGCGTGCGACCGCTGGATCGCTTGCCTGCCATTTTTTCGGAAGTTGTTGTCAAGCTCAACGCTGGTGATGTGGGGCCGATCCTGCGTAGCCCCAATGGTTTTCATATCGTCAAACTGGTTGCAAAACGCGGCGGGGCGGCCCCGCCTGCCGTTCAGCAAACACACGTCCGGCATATTCTGATCAAGGTTAATGAAGTGGTTTCCGAGGTGGATGCCAAGCATAAACTGGCCGGTTTGTATGATCGGATCAAGCACGGAGATAAGTTCGAAGAACTAGCCCGACTGTTCTCGCAGGACGGCTCGGCATCCAAGGGCGGAGACCTTGGCTGGATCTACCCGGGGGATACCGTGCCTGATTTCGAGCGTGCCATGAACCAGCTTCAGCCGGGTGAAGTCAGCCAGCCCATTCAGTCGCCGTTCGGTTTTCACCTGGTCGAGGTGCTTGAACGGCGCGTGCAGGACGTATCCGCTGATCGTCAGCGCATAGCGGCACGTCAGGTGCTGCGTGAACGCAAGATGGACGAGGCCTATCAGGATTGGCTGCGGCAGGCGCGTGACAGCGCCTATGTCGAGCTTCGGCTCGAGGAGCGCTGAGCATGCGGGGCAGTCCTGTCATCGCCGTTACCTCCGGTGAACCGGCGGGGATCGGCCCGGAAATCTGTCTGCGATTAATTGAACGCACAGCGCAAGCACTTCCAGTGCATCTCGTTGTTCTTGGCGACAGGCAGCTGATGACCGAGCGGGCGCAGTCGCTCAACTTTTCCGGCAAACTGCGTGAGTGGACGCCCGGTGTGGTGCCTGTGCACGGCACCCTCGACATTCTGCACCTCCCGTTGCCTACTCATTCGACGCCGGGGCAACTTGATCCGGTCAACGCGACCTATGTGCTCG
>JANNNT010000147.1:0-1894 GCA_031398685.1 Rhodocyclaceae bacterium
CTGATGCCGGCATTGCCCATAGACGACGTAAAAGCTGAAGCCCTGCCCCATTTCCTCGGCATGGACAACCGCCGGTTCGTCGAGCCCCATCAGCGCCGCCAGACGCTTGGCGCCCTCCTTGGAGGTTTCATCGAGCGCCACGGGCAGCGTAAAAGAGACTTGCACCCGGCCGTCGTTCAGCGTGTCGCCGTACGGCTTGACCCATTGTTCTGCGTTTTTTGCTTCAGACATTTTGGTACTCTCCACTCGTTCCATTCAGCATCAACGGCGGGAAGGGGTTGTAGTAGTTGTCGGCTTTCTTGATCACGCCGTCGAGACCTTTGCCACCTTCAGGCGTGCGCGATATCTCGGCGAATGTTCCCTTGCCGATCGCCGCCGACAGGCCAATTCCCTCGATCTCGGCAAGGGCCTTTTCGGCTTCGGCCAGAACGGCCTGCACGCGCTGTTCAATCTTTCCGCCGCTCTTGAATTCAATTTCGGAATGGAGATCCCGCATCGTTCCGAACACATACTTGGCGTTCTGGATGGCGAGGAAGCGATCCTGGATGAACGGGGTGTGAATGGCCTCGGTCATGATGCCCAGCAGGTGGATGTTCTGTTGCGTAACAGTACTCACCATGTTGAACAGCGCGTCCTGGACGTGGCCCTTGAAGATGTTGCCGGTCATGTGTTTGGTCGGCGGCATGTATTTGAGCGTCGCGTCAGGGAAAACCTGGCGCACCAGTTGCGCGTGGGCCAGTTCCCAGAGAAAACCGTTTTCCATTTCGGGATGGATTTCGAAGGCATGGCCCAGCCCCATCTGCTCGGGCTTGAGGCCGGACAGATAAGCGAACTGTTCGTTGATCAGCTGCGAAGCCAATACCGTATGCGCCGCATCAAAGGCGTCGGCGGTGGTCAGGTAATTATCTTCGCCGGTGTTGATGATGATCCCCGCGTAGGCATTGACCATGCGCGAGAAGAACTGGTCGATGAAGGTCCGCTTCATGTTGATGTCACGGAAAATGATGCCGTACATCGAGTCGTTGAGCATCATGTCCAGTCGTTCCATGGCGCCCATGGCGGCGATTTCCGGCATGCACAGGCCGGAGCAGTAGTTGGTCAGGCGGATGTAGCGGCCGATTTTTTCGCCGACTTCGTCAAGCGCGGCGCGCATCAGGCGGAAATTTTCCTGCGTCGCGTAGGTGCCGCCAAAGCCTTCGGTGGTCGCGCCAAAAGGCACATAGTCGAGCAGACTCTGCCCGGTCGAACGAATCACCGCGATGACATCGGCGCCCTGCTCGGCGGCGGCGCGCGCCTGGATGACATCCTCGTGGATGTTGCCGGTAGCGACGATCAGGTAGAGCCAGGGAAACTTCCCTTCGCCCAGTGACTTGACCTTGCCGTCGCGGTGCGCGCGCTGACGCGCAATGTGTTCGCACATTTTGCGCGCGATCGCTTCGGTCGCCATCCGGGCCGCTTTTTCATCTTTCGGACGGGTCAGCGTCAGCTTGCCGGCGGATACTGCCTCGGCGACCTGCTGGGCCGTCCAGTCGTGTTCCTCCATGGCGCCGACGACAGCGATCGCCGCACCCTGCTGCAGGAGTTCGTGTTCCTGAAGGTGGCTGACCACGCGGTTGGGCAGCGGGACAAAGTTCTCGTCGACACCATCGATACCGAGCAGGCGCAGGGTGGCGCGCTCAACCGTGGTGGTTGTGAACGGGTCCATTTCCGCGAATACCTGGCGCGCGATACGCCGTGCCGAGTCGCGCGCGCGGTCAATCTGCGCCCGATCCAAGTTCAAGTGGCTCATCTAGTTTCTCCTCTTGTTTTCATTGTTCTCAAACATGACATCGCTGACGTGGTAACCCGAAAAAGCATTGCGCGCAGCGTCAAGAAATTCCTCTGCCGCGAAGCT
>JANNNT010000597.1:0-13286 GCA_031398685.1 Rhodocyclaceae bacterium
TGAGATAGCGCCCAGGGGTCGAACGGTCGGCCAACAGCAGCGTCTCGATGTAGCCCGGGGAACGCCGGAAGAGGCAAACCCATGTGCCTTCCGCGCCGTAATGGCGTTCGAACTCGGCTTGGGATTCGGGAGAGACCAGAAACTCCCAGACGTAGCTATAACCGCTTTTCATTTCCAATTCCCCGCAATTTCTTGTGTCGCCCAATCGGGAGAGGACGAAGCCTCATGCTCCTCTTTCCCACACCACCGGACGACCAGGTCACGTATTAAACGGTTCGGCAGATCAAGTCGCTGCGCATGTGTCCATTATGCCGGATCGGCGTAATGGACTGATCCGCCTGCCGGCATTGCATTCAGGTCGAGAAAGCCACGACTGACAGGCCAGACTTCCCCGCTGACGAGAAGCCTGTTGAACTTATCGCGACTGACTTGGATTTTGCTTGGGCGACCGGCAAAACGGCCTTACGCAAGTTCCATTGGCAAGTTCGGATCGGCGAGGCCGAGGTTGAACAGGTAAGCCGCGGCCGGGCCGGCAGCACTACCGGTGGCGACATCTTCTACCCGACCCAGATTGTCCCAGGTCCTGATTTCGCGGCCCGCAACATCAAACAGAAGGACGAACTTTGCGCCAAGTGCTGCGAGCAAGACTTCAAGATCAGAGCCGCTGATCGCCGCCCGCTCAAGAGCTTCAGGGCGGACGGGAAGGATGAGGTACGGCAGCCCCGTTGAAATGACCTGCGCAGAAAGCTCGTTGTTGGCAAGGTCTTGGGAATTCAGACCGAGCCGCGCCAAGATCGGCTGCAATTCGGCCGATGCGATGGCACCGCCGATGATCGCTTCACCTTGATTCATTTCGGCCAGGTAGTGGCCGCCCATCTTCTTCGTACTGACCGGCACGCCTCCCGAGGGAAGTTTCAGAACCCACGAACTGGCGGTGGCCTCTGGCGTTTGGGTACGGTGAAGTACCGCAGCGGCCCCGAGAATGGGGTGGCCAGCGAACGGAAGTTCCTCCTCCACTGTAAATACACGAGCCCGAGCGCTCGTCGAGGTGATCTCCGAAAGAAAGATCGACTCGAACTGTTTCATCTCCTGGGTCAGCCGTTGCATGAGCGGCGAGGACCACCCCTCTGTGCCCAAAAAGACGGCCAAACCATTTCCGGTCAATGGGCGCGTTGCGAAGACGTCAACGTGAAAGAGAGTTGGGATGGTAATCGGAAAAGGAGGCATTCGAGTTGATGAGAAGAGTATAGCTGTGCCAGCGGGTCCTTCAATTGCTCAAACCCAATGGGAAGGTGAAAATCGTGAGTTTCCGTTCGCCCAACATTTGAGCGCACTCGGATTTTTTTCACCCCCTCCATGTGAGCCCATTTTGTATCCCGCGCCTACGAGCTGCTGTCCAATTCCATGGTCTCGTTCCGATTGCTCGACCCGAAGTTTCCTCGCGTCGGTCAATGAACTAGAGCAGCACTCGATCAGCATACATTCTATCCCGCAAGCTGGCACGCCTCAGTCACCCCTCCTGCCCTCCTCCCTCAAGGACGAGGAACGCTCCTGCTTGCCGTTCGTGCTAAATTGAACCCCTTCGTTCATCAGGTGCAACCGATGCGATTCACTGACAAAATGCTCTTGATTACAGGCTCTGGTGCGGGAATCGGTCGCGCAACGTCGGCCTGATTTGTTGCCCTATGCGCAGGCTCTTCATTTTTCTTTTATTGCTGGCCGCTGCGGCGCACGCCGAAATCATTAGCGGCCGCGTGGTGAGCATTTCCGATGGCGACACGCTGACGATTGCTGAGGCAACGAAGCAGTCACACACGATCCGCTTGCTCGGCATCGACGCACCCGAAATCACCCAGGACTTCGGACAGAAGGCGCGGACAACGCTTTCCGCTTTTGCCCTCAACCAGCACGCTACGGCCAAGTGCAAACAGGTGGAACGGTCCAGAGGCAAGCAATGCGTCGTTGTTGTGGGTGGCAGTGATGTTGGTCTTGAGCAACTCCGCGCCGGGATGGCCTGGTGGTATCGGCAGCACAACGCTCAGCAGTCTGCCAAGGAACGGACTGACTACGAACAGGCCGAATTCATGGCGAAGATTCGCCGTTTTGGCCTGTGGAACAGCAAGAACCCGATGCCGCCCTGGGACTGGCGACGCGGTCGACCGGAAGAATAGGAGCAGCGCTATGAACGAAATTAATCTGGACTATCTTCGCACCTGGATCGGCACAACACACGGCGACGAGGACCTGATTTCTGTCCGCCACGCACGGCTGATGGCGGCCACGGTTGATTACTGCCCACCGGAACGCGTTCAGGACGGCGGAGAACTGCCACCTCTCTGGCACTGGATTTATTTCCTTGAAGGATTGCCGTCAAGCGAACTGGGCCGTGACGGTCACCCCGCACGGGGAGGGTTTCTTCCGCCAGTACCGCTACCCAACCGGATGTGGGCCGGGGGGCGCGTGTCCTTTCTGGCCCCCGTGCGCTTTGGATCGTTCGTACGCAAGGAATCGAGCATCCTGAACGTCGATCACAAGACCGGCCGCTCGGGCGATCTGGTTTTTGTGACGGTGCTCCATGAACTGAAATCGCCGCAGGGCGAACTGCTCATCCGCGAAGAGCACGACATCGTATACAAAGGCCCAAAAATCTCAACGCCACCCGGATCGACAGCAAACCTCCCGCCACCGGTTCCGGCCGGCCAATTCACAAAAACATACACGCCAACGTCGACTACCCTGTTCCGCTATTCGGCGCTCACCTTCAACGGCCACCGGATTCATTACGATGCCGATTACTGCCGCAACGTTGAAGGCTACCCGAACCTGGTGATTCACGGGCCATTGAACGCGACCCTGCTAGCCGCCTACGCCGAAGAAGTCAGCAACAGCCGGGTTCTTGAGTTCAGCTACCGCGGAATTGCGCCGGCCGTACTCGGCGACTCGATTTCGTTAAACGCGGACATAGAGGGGAAACGTATCGCTCTGCACGCAACGCTCGACAACGGGGCTGTATGCATGCAAGCAGAAGCCATCGTGGCTTGATTCGCACTTCCGCGGAGCAATAGCTCTTTATCCCGCAGTTGATCCGATAGGCGTCCAAATCAACGACCGGCTGGCCGGCATCTCCATGGGACTGGCGGCACGGAGGAGCAGACGAATAGGGCAAGAATCAGTACACCGCCCACCTGGCCATACGCGAAGGGCATTCCCCTACGGCCAGGCGGGTGATGGGGAGGGATGGCGGGGAGCGACAAAGTCTTTGACTTGATAACCGTCGAACCTCCTCGTCACCTATCGGTAGTTACGTACACTTGGACAGGACACCCCTTGTGGTGTGCGCGCAGGCTTGCCGCTGGCGGTATAACCAGCCTCCACGCTTTCCACGGCGCAATAACCGATTTCCTGCACTTGTTGCATCGCCATCTGCTCGGTACCGCTCATCAACTGCTGATCGGAAACCGTGGCGAAACAGCGTAATACGGAGTCGCTGATCTGCTTCTCGCAAGACAGCCGTTCCATTTGTCGACATTGAGTCAAGTACCCCTGCGGCCGGCAGGCATAGGTAACGATGAGCCCCTGCATCGACTGCAACAATTGTGCGCGCGACGCTGAAGACGCAGTATTCGCCGGGGGCGCCGCCTGGGTCGCAGGAACCGAAACGAGAACCGGGCCGGCGGCTTCGGCTTTAGCCGGCGCCTTTTCAGCAACAAGCGCCGAAGCGGTAGCTGTCGGTCTTGCTGCCACTACGGGTTTGGCATCGAGTCGTTGCGTGATCAGCCGTGATTCCGGATCAAAGCGGCGCATGAATTCCAATGCAGCGTCCCCGGTGTTGACCTCATACGCCTGAGACTGCCAGGCGGAATCCGGGTGGTCGCCAAACCGGATGTTCGGGGTGAACAAGCGCGCTCCGGCACGCTCCCCTGCGCCAATGTGGACTTTCCCTGGTTGATACCCGTTTGCCCGCAACCAGCGCTGCGCCTGCTCGCGATTTAAGATTTCATCCGGTCCCGCCGCAGCCGATGCAAAGATCTCGATGGCCCAGCCGTTGGAGTTCTGATACCGGGTTGACCACGGGAAGGCGATCGAGCTGTAGGTTGGCTCATGCAGAACGCGCTTCAACGAGCCTTGCAGCGTTTGAGCAAGTTTTTGCTGAAGGCCTGGTGAGGGAATCACGATCCGGGTTTCGAACTCGAACGGATCATCCATGTAAAAGTTGGCGAGCCCTTCATCGAACAGGTCGGAATTACCGCTGCCGCACGAGTTGAGTTCGTGCACAACCGTCCATGCGCCCGCTGGGTGGTCGCGAAGCAGATAGGCGACGTGGGTATAGCGTACGCCCCGTTTGGACTGGTCGGACCCGATGCGGCCGATCAGCGCCAGACTTGCGCCACTCAAGTCCAGCGTGTCCCGCACCTGCTTGGCCAGCCGGATCGCCTTCTGCGTTTTGGCCGCATCCGGCGGCGTTTCGTCGCAGTTCCGCCCCGCATTCGCCGCCAGCGGGAAACCTAGTGAAACCATGATCGCCACATTCGCGGCAACGCGTATCCACCACCGATAGTTCATTTTTTTTAGTCCTTTTCGCAAGGGTCGCCAGATGCATTGGAACACGAGGCTGGTTTGACTCGGGGTCGCCGCAAGATGATGGTTCATCCGATGTGCGGCGGTTGGTTCGACGGTACTCCGCTTACTTGCTGCGCGACGTGCGCACCAAAGCCTGCTCGGCTTCGCCAGGCACGAAACACAACACCTTGCCGGAAGCGACCAGGAGATAGCCCGTTCCTTCGGCGACAACTTTTATGCTGTGTCCGGCGCCCACGCTGGCCGCTCTCACCGAATCTGCCGTCAGGGTCAAAACGGCACGGCTGGCATTTGCCGCGCCTTTGAGCACGATTTGGACGACGTCGCCAATAACGGTGATCGATTCCACCACCATTTCGCTAGCCACATAAGCCGATACGACGGCGATAGATGCGGGTGCGATCGACACGACCGCCACCGACGCGCCCGAAGCGACCGATGCGCTTGTGGAATCTCGCGCCATTGCCGGCGTGGAACACGCGATGAAGAGGGCCAAAGCGGCCAGACGTAAGTGCTTTTTCATATAATTCTCCTTAGGTTTTTTAGAAGTGCGGGCCCATTATGCACAAAGAAAGTGCTGATATTCCCATGGTTTACAAAGTATCGATTTACGATACCTAACGTATAGAATGATGCCTAATAACAGGCGGTTTTCTTATTTTTCTCCACCGCGCAATAGCAACACTTCCTGCTGCAGGGCTTCCGGACTTGCCATGGCCGCGGCGACCGGATACCCCGCCGCAATCGAGATCTCGCGGAACAGGCGCAGTTTCAGCAGGCGCTGTACCAGGGTGAGTTGGCCTCCGGAAAACGCACTTTCCCAGAGCCCGGAAAGCGCCAGAGGCACAATCGGAACGGGGGATTGGCTATCGAAGAGGTGAGCTATCCACGGGTTGAATGGGCGCAACTCGCCGTCAGGGCTTATGTCGCCTTCCGGGAACAGCGCCACGACCTCCCCCGCAGCGAGCGCCGCCTTGATCTCTTCCAGTGTGTGTGCCGGAATACCCTGCGCAAGCCCTTCCATGACCAGCGGAATGGCACGACCGGCCTTCAGCACGGCACCGAGCACCGGCTTGCTGAAATACTTCTGGTTGATTACGAAGCGAACCGGTCGCCGGCATGCCGCGGTAATGACCAGCACATCGGCAAAGCTGGCATGGTTGCAGACGATGAGGGCCGCGCCGGCTTCCGGAATCCGCTCGACATCCTTCTTTTCAAGCCGATACACCGAATGAACGAGAATCCAGACGATGAAGCGGATAAGGAATTCAGGCACCAGCCGGTAAATGTAGATGGCGGCGACCGCATTGAAGATCGCGGTGGCCAGGAAGAGTTGCGGGATTGACAGTCCGGCGGCGAACAAGGCCATCGACACGCCGGCCGAGGCCACCATGAACAGGGCGTTGAGGATGTTGTTGGCGGCGATAATCCGCGATTGATGGCTTTTTTCGCTGCGCGTCTGGATCAATGCGTAGAGCGGAACGATATAGAAACCGCCGAACATGCCGAGCAGTACGATGTCGATCAGACCCCGCCAATGGGCGGGATGGTGCAGGAAGCTGGCGAAGTCCTGAATCTCGCCGACGGCGCCTAGCCCCGAGCTGAACCAGTACAGATCGACCCCGAAAACGGTCAGCCCGATGGCGCCGAAGGGAACGAGGCCGATTTCCACCTGGCCGGCGGAAAGCTTTTCGCACAGCAGCGAACCCAGCCCGATGCCAAACGAAAACACCGTCAGCAGCAGGATGAACACACCTTCATCTCCGTGCAGCACGTCTTTGGCATAGTTCGGAAATTGCGCCAGGATCGTTGCGCCATAGAACCAGAACCAGGAAATGCCGAGCAGCGACAGCCAGACCGTCCGGTTGCCCCGGGCGAAACGCAGGCTATTCCAGGTCTCGGTTAGCGGATTCCAGTTGATGACCAGATCGGGGTCGGAAGCCGGCGAGAGCGGAATTTCGCGGCTGACCCAATACCCGGCTACAGCGACGCCGATTACGACGACCGACGTCAGACCCGAGCCGAGCGAGGACGTGGCGAGCCACGCGCCGAGGATCTGGCCAACGAGAATGGCCACGAAGGTGCCCATTTCGATCATGCCGTTACCGCCGATCAGCTCATCCTTCCGCAGGTGCTGCGGCAAATAGGAATACTTCACCGGCCCGAACAGGGTCGAATGAACGCCCATCAGGAACAGCGCCGCCACCAGCAACCAGAGGCTGTTGGTCATGAATCCCCAGGCTGCAAGGAGCATGACAAATATTTCAAACACCTTGACCACGCGGGCCAGCATCGATTTCTCGAACTTGTCGGCGATCTGCCCGCTCGTCGCCGAGAAGAGGAAGTAAGGCAGGATGAACAGGCCCGGCAGCAACGTTGCCAGCATCTTCCCATCCAATGAAGTGAGCTGGCCGGCGCGGAATGTCACCAGCGTAATAAGCACCGTTTTGAAAACGTTGTCGTTGAAGGCACCGAGAAATTGCGTAAAGAAAAATGGCCTGAAACGCTTCTCGCGCATGAGTTGAAACTGGCTGCTCATCGTTGTTTCTCCAGTGAGACTATCGATTGATCCATATTTTTCCTGCCCCGGTTGTCTGGTCAGGCCGCTTCAGCCGCCATGCCATCCGCCTCGGCCATCCGCTTCAGTGTGACGTAGTCGGTCTTGCCGGAGCCGAGCAGCGGAATGGCGTCGACATGCCGGATGATGCGTGGCACCGACAACTCCGGCGATCCGGCCGCTTTGGTGGCGGTCAGCAACTGATCGCGCTGCAATCCCGGCGCGGTGGTGAAGAGCACCAGCGCCTCGCCCTTCGCGGCATCGGGACGGGTGGACGCGGCGTGGGCGAAACCCGGTGCAGCCGCAGTCGCATTTTTCTCGACCACTTCGAGCGAGACCATTTCGCCGGCAATCTTGGCGAAACGCTTGAGTCGACCGCGAATATGGATGAAGCCTTCGTCGTCGCGCACCACGATGTCACCGGTTGAATACCAGCCAGCACCCTTCGACTGTGGTTGTTGAATCACCCCCGGCTGATCAAAGAGGAAGTAGCCCTTCATGACGTTAGGGCCTTTGACGTGCAGCGCACCGCCGTTTTCGATACCGGGAACGGGTTCGAGTTCGTATTCCATGCCCGGCATCAGTTGCCCGACGCTACCGATGAGGCAGGCCATCGGCACGTTAACCGCGACGACCGGCGCACATTCGGTGACGCCGTAGCCTTCAAGGATGCGGATGCCGAACTTCTCGATCCACAGCTTGCGCACATCTTCGGACAGCTTTTCAGCCCCCGCGACGACGTAACGCAAACGGCCGAAGTCATACGGGTGGGCGTACTTGCCGTAGTTGCCGAGGAAGGTCGAGGTGCCGAAAAGGACCGTGCAGTCACGGTCATAAACGATTTCCGGAATGATCCGGTAATGTAGCGGGCTGGGATAGAGAAAGACCTTGCAGCCGGATACCAGCGGCAACAACACGCCGCAGGTCAGACCGAACGAGTGGAACAGCGGCAGCGCCATCATGAACTTGTCGAGCGGCGTGAAATCGGCGACGGCGCGCACCTGGGCAACGTTCGACAATACGGAGGCATGTGAATGGACGACGCCCTTGGGCTTGCCTTCCGAACCCGAGGTAAACAGAACGATGGCCGCATCGTCCGGCGTTTGCTTGATCGCCGCGCTGCGGGGAAAGACGAGGTGCCACAGGATCCAGAGCTTGTCTCCCGGGGTAACCGTCTCCTTGAGGTCTTCAAGGTAATGGATGTGAATACCACTTAGTTGCTCGACCACCGGTGTCAGTCGCGCTTTCTCGATGAAGGTGCGCGAGGCGATGATCGTCCTGATGCCGGCGGCGGTGCAGGCGGCGCGCAGACCTTCCGCACCCGCCGTGTAGTTGAGCAGCGCCGGAACGCGCTTGCCCGCGGACAGCGCAAGCACCAGCCCGAGTGTCGGAGCGGCATTGGGCGTCAACACGCCGACGACTTCGCCGGGAGCCGTCAAGCGGGACATCAGGCGCATCATGCCAAGCGCCATCTTGAGCAGCGAGCCGTACGACTCTTCTACCAGACGGATGTCTTCCACCAGCTTGTAGTGAGCGCCGAAGGTGTCCTTGCCGTCAAGAAAAGCGTCGAACAAGGTTCGTTGCGGACGTGTGGCGACCAGCATGTCGAGCAGAATCCGGCGCAGCAACTCGCCGGAGCGGCGGCGGCGTTGCTTGGCCGAGGGCAGGTCGGGCATCGGAATGCTGCGGCGCGGCTGGATTGAAATCGTCACTTTGGGGAACAGCTTGCGCGGATAAACACCTGCCAGTCGTCCGAAGTAGCTGCGCGCGGCGCCGTCGATTCGTACCGGAACGATGGTCGCTCCGGTCTTCGCTGCAACAAAGGCCGCACCGTCATACACCTTCATCAGCGAACCGGTTTTGGTAATCCGTCCTTCCGGGAAAATCACCACCGGCTTCCCGGTTTCAACCAGCTTGACGATCTGCTTCATCGCCAGCGGGCTAGTCGAATCAACCGCCAGATGAGGAACGAAGCGCAGCATGAAGGCAAACAGGGGGCGGCTGGCAATCTGCGTATGAACCACGAAAACGGCGTCAACCGGCATCATCAGGCCGATCAACAGACCATCAATGAAGGACTCGTGATTGGCCACGATCAGCGTGCGCGTATTGATAAAAGCGGCTGGATCACCGGTTAGCTCGACACGGAACAGTGCCTTAAGAATGATGCGCAAAAGAACTTTGAACACGATGACTCCCTGACTTTCTTATTAATGAACGCTAGTCGAAATCGATGTCACGGCCGGGCACGCGTCTACCGGCATTGCCGTACTGACGCGGCGAACGAGGCGAGCAACGAAGACAGCAGTCGCCCCGGTTGCCAGCAGGTGTTTCAAGGTATGCCCCGTGAGAACTCCGAACACTGCTGCAATTTCATGGTCATTGAGTTCGGCAAACTTGGCGATGACATATAGTAACAGTGCGCCTCCAAATGCCCAACCCTCGATGCGTGGCATGTCGTGAATCCATTGCCAGAGAGGAATGAGCACGATGGGCAGCGCCTGGAGCAAAAGATAAGGACGCAGATCACCGGCACCGATCTGCTCTGTGAAGTACCACCATGCAACGCTGAAAACAGCAACGATGGCGAGAAGGACCGAAAGCAGGGCGCTGTTCTTTTGCCGGACATCACCCCAGACTCCCGCAAGCAGGCCGCCGCAGGCCAGAGCGATCGGCAGGCGATCCCAGATCAGGCGTGCATTGTCGGGGGCGAGATGGTAGAAGGACGACCCGATCGCCGTGAAGAAAAGGCCAATCAGAAACAGCCGATAGCCACCCCACCCGTTCGTTATCCCAACATGTCGGCTCGCTGGAGCCAACAGCAACCATCCCCACACGGCGACCAATGCGAACCCGAGATTCGAGAGGACATCAGCGAAATCCGGAATACCGGAAACAATCTGCTGATCGGCAAAATCATGATAGTTGGGGAGTTGTGCAATCGGGCCATGCAGCAGAGCGGCTCCCGAAAGCAGGATGGCAACAAGCAGAGGAAGATGATTGCGTAGCGGCTTCATGCGTACCTCCTGAGTGGCAGAGATTTCAGAATGCACGCAATAGACGAATAAATATACTCAACAAAATAAAGTAGACTTAGTTACAATTAAAAGTATCAAAATACGATACAAAACACCATGAACGAGATTGATCAGCTGGTTGCCACACTCAAGCGTCGGTTAAAAATTCAAGGGATGACCTATCGCGAGTTGGCGGTGGCACTTGGAGTCTCGGAACCGAGCGTGAAGCGCATGTTTGCTTCAGGCCGGTTCAGCATCGACAGAGCAGTCGAAATCAGCCATTTACTGGGTTTTACCCTGGCTGAACTTACCCACGAAGCTGCGATAAGTGAAACCCGTTTGCATACGCTGACGGAAGAACAGGAAGGGGAACTGGTGTCAGATGACAAGCTCCTCCTGGTCGCGGTTTGCGTGCTCAATCAATGGGAGATCAAGGACTTGGTCGGCACTTACAGGTTGACCGAAGCGGAATGCATCCAGCGTCTCGTCAAACTCGACCGCCTGCGGCTGATTCAGCTTCTGCCCGGCAACCGCATCAGACTGAACGTGGCTCGAGATTTCGACTGGCGGTCGAAAGGGCCGATTCGCATGTACTTCCTGAGTCAGGGACTGGGCGATTTCCTGAAAAGCGACTTCTCGCGAGGCGACGAAGTCATGGCGTTTTCGCATGCGATGTTGACCGAGCCCGCCATGGCGAAAATGCAGGCCGAGATCCGAAAGCTTCGGCTGAAATTTTCCGAGCTCCACGAAGAAAGCCTGGCAGCACCTTTATCCAGACGTCGAGGAACGGGGATGCTTCTGGCCATGCGGGAATGGGAACTCGGTGCGTTTACCGAGTTGCGGCGGATCTGAGATCAGCAGGGGAGATTGTTGAGCCGGGGAAACTTCCAGTCACCTTGAAGTTTCACCGGCTTGGCACTATACCAATAGGTGTCTTGCCCTTGGAATACGTCCCGCTTTGCTGGAGAATTGTTAGTGGATATCTGGGCAGGTATCAGATCGATCCGCGGCACCCGCACGGTTTCCCCTGCGGGCGGCCGTTCAATTGTTCAAACTGGGTTAACTATCTCTCCTCGCCTCCCGACACATTCGATTGGCGTGGAACTCGAAAATTTACTCACAGGAAGGATAGGCTGCCATGACTGTTCATCTCTATTTTTCTCTTATTCCAGAAGCACTGATTGCCTCCAATCTTTCGCCGGAGAAGTTCGGACAGTATTACGCAACCGGTAGCGGTTTCAAGTCCAAGGGGCAGTGCCTGTTCTTCGAAGTCGATCCAGACTTCCGCAGCGAATTTTTCGAAATACCTACGGCCATCGAACGTTGCGTTCCCGCGCCAGATGGAACACCCAAGCATTCGGTTTATGTCTCCGTGTATCGGGTTCTGGAGCACCTGCCTATCAGCGTTCTGGGCAAACTCTACCTGACCACCGCGTATGGCCACACCCTGGGACTGGATCGTGGCGAACTGCCGCCAGTAAAGGAGTCGTGCCTGCACCTTTACCAGGATCTTGCGCCGGTCAACAGCCTAGTCGTCAGCAATCTGGAACCGGTCGCTTTCTATGAAAGTGTCACCTCCAGCCCGACAAAATTCATCCGCTTCCCCGGGCTCTTCTTTGTCGAGCTCGAACTGGATGAATTGGCGAAAGATCCGGAAAACGGCCAGGCGAACGATCTGCCCTACCCGTTCATCCATCACCTGCGTGAAGCCTTGCTGGTTCTCAAACCGAGAACCGATGACAAGCCGAGTACCAAAGACAGCAAGATGGTCCACCGGGTGCACTCACTCGAATTCCCGTACCGCATGATCAAGAACGGCTTCTATGTCGGGAATGGCACTGATCTCGCGTTTTACCCCATGCATACCCATCGGGAACTGCGGGAAAACCATAACCGGTGGTGGCGCTCTGCCAACATCTGAATGCTCTATTGAGGCTCCCAGCATTTCTGGCCTTGTCGGCGTGTTCAATAGCCTAGCGCCGCACCGGAAGGCCTACGTCCATCGTTGGCACCGTAAATGAAGCCGGGGCGGACCTTGCCTGAAACGGCGCCATCGTTGCCCGAACTGGCCGCGGACACGCCGGCTGCGCCGGGAATGCCGATCAGGATCAGTTCAGCCGCGCCCCACGGTGTCTGCTCGGTCATCGTGTAGCCCTTGTCCCTCAGGATTTTCAGCGTGTCCGCTGACAGGCCACGTGTTTCGTAATACACCTCGTCCGGCAGCCATTGCTGATGGATACGCGGCGCGTCGACCGCCTCTTGCGGCGCCATGTCGTGGTCGATCACGTTCAGCGCCGTCTCCAGCGTGATGGTGATGATCCGCGAGCCACCGGGTGAACCCAGCACCATGAAGGTCTCACCGTCCTTGGTGATCAGCGACGGCGACATCGACGACAAGGGCTGTTTCCTCGGGGCAATGGCGTTGGTTGCCCCCTGCACCAGTCCGTACAGATTCTTCACACCGGCCTTGATGGTGAAATCATCCATCTCGTCGTTGAGAAAGAACCCCGTTCCCGGTGCGATCACCACCGCACCAAAACGACCATTGATGGTGTAGGTGGTGGACACGGCGTTGCCGTCCTTGTCGACAATCGAATAGTGCGTGGTTTCAGCTTTTTCATGCGGCGCCATGCCAGGCTGCACTTCGTCCGACGGCGTGGCCTGGTCGCCGCTGATTTTCTCGCGAATGGCTGCCGCATACTTCTTGCTCAACAGACGATCCAGCGGATTGTTAACGAATTCCGGATCGCCAAGGAAGGTGTTGCGGTCCATGAAGGCGTGGCGCATGGCTTCGGCCATCACGTGGATCGTCGCCGCCGAGTTGAAGCCCATGGTTTTCAGGTCATAACCTTCAAGCGTATTGAGGATCTGGCACAGGGTCGCGCCGCCTGAACTGGGCGGCGGAGCCGAGAGAAAAACATAGCCACGGTAATTGCAGGAAACCGGCTCCGTTTCGCTGATCGTGTAGTCGGCGAAATCGGCGGCGGTGATAATGCCTCCACCCTTTGCGGCCGCACGTTCGACGGCTTCGGGAATCTTGCCTTTGTAGAAGGCGTCGGGTCCGCGCCGCGAGATCGCTTCAAGCGTTTTAGCGAGGTCCTTCTGCACCAGCCGGTCGCCCGGTTGCAGCGGAG
>JANNNT010000199.1:0-4545 GCA_031398685.1 Rhodocyclaceae bacterium
CAGGTAGCCGATGATGGTGTTTTGAGCGTCGCGCAGCGCCGTGACCGATACCACCGCCGGGAAGCGGCTGCCGTCCTTGCGGATGTAGGTCAGCTCGTAGATATCCTCGATGCCGCGCGAGGCCTTGAAGACCAGGGCCTCAAAGCCCGGCGCAATCGGGGTTTCGAGTTCGACGCTGAGCGTTTTCGCGCGCGCGACCAGTTCCTGCGGATCGGAAATGTCGGCCGGGGTGATCTTGTTAATCACCTCGGAGGCAGCATAGCCCAGCATGCGTTCCGCGCCGACATTGAAGATCTGAATGACGCCGTTTGCGTCGGTGGCGATACTCGAAAAATTGGCGCTGTTGAAAATCGCATTCTGCAAGGCCCCGGCCTTGAGCAGCGCCTTCTCGCGGCGTACATCGGTGGCACCGTCCGCTTTGCCGGTATCGTTGGCAAGTGTGGGAGCGTTTCCTGTTTCGGACATGGCCAACTTTCGCGAAAAGCGTATAAGAATCCTGAGGCGGAACTGTTCTTGCCAGGCCGGCAACAGTAAGTTGCAAGCTTGTACAGTTACTGTGAAACCGCACCAACTCGGCGGAGAGTGCGAATCATCACGGTGTTTTTGACGTTCGTCTGTGCGCTGTCACACACAGGCCGATCAACGGCGCCTGGATTTTGAGCTGGCCGGGGATTGAGAGCGCCCGAATTCAATCGGGCTTTAGCGTTGGCCGCTGTTGTTTTTATGCGAACTGATCACGCCCCGATACAAAAATCCGACAAGGAAGCAACCAAAGGGATGCAAAGAGGCAACAGCGATTGATAACGATTCTTGATATTCTTTGGTCGTCAGGTGAAAACGCCTGTCATTTACGAAAGGAAATATGATGATCTTAGCTCTTGCAACTCTTGCTCTAGTGAGCTTGCCCTTCGCATTGGACTTGTACTTCAGCACGCCGCGGGATTCCGACTCTGCGGAAGAAGAGTACACCCCCGATGGAAGATAACCAACCTGTGGGCAATGCCCACGTTAAATAGAACTGCCTCCAAAAAAATGGGGGCCGTTTTTGTTTGGGGGGCCGGATTGGGGGGCCGGATGCAATGCGTCATCCCAACGCAGTATCAGCAGCTCAGCGCCAACCGCTCATCCATCAGCGCCTTGCGCTCTGCTTCTTTATCTCCACGCGGTCAATTGTCGAGTTGCCCTTGCGCAAGTTCACCAAGCGTCAGCAGCGCATGGATATGGCGGTCCGAGAAATGGTGGCAGCCGGATAGCCGAATATGTCGGCCGTGGCGCCCCGACGGTGAAAAGAGGCTGCCCGGAGTGATGGTTATCGCGCGTTCCAGCGCGTCGTCACACAGGCGGTTCGCGTCGCAGCCCTCAGGCAATTCCACCCACAGCAGAAAGCCGCCGGTCGGCTCGGTAGCGCGCGTACCGGATGGAAATGCGCCGTCGATCAGACCGCGCAGCCGGTCAACCTGGGAGGCATAGACGCGGCGCAGGCGACGCAGATGCAGGGCATAACCGCCGGTCTCTAGGAAGGCGCCAAGCACTTCGCCAAGGAACGCCGGCTGTGATACCGAGGCGCTGAATTTCAAATCGGCGATCCGGCGCCGGAAGCGCCCGGCTTCCATCCAGCCCACGCGGAAGCCCGGCGCGAGAGTCTTCGTGTAGGACGTACACAAAATCACCCAGCCATCGTGGTCGAAGGACTTTACGGTCGGATGCAAGGGCGTGGCGTATTGGAGTTCGGCGTAAAGCGCGTCTTCGATCACCGGTACGCGATAGGTCTGCGCGAGCCCGGCCAGGCGCTGCTTGGCGGCGACGGGCATGCTGGTGCCGAGCGGATTATGCACGCTGGGCATGGTGACGATGGCCTGGACCCGCTTCTCGGACAGCAGCAGTTCCAGCGCGTCGAGCGACATCCCGTGGTCGGGGTGTGTGGGAACTTCGATGGTGCGCAGCCCAAGATGATCGGCCAGTGAAATCAGGTTGAAGTAGGTTGGCGATTCGAGCGCGATCGTATCCCCCGGTTGCGTGACGCCGCGCAGCGCCAGTTGCAGGGCTTCCATGCAGCCGTTGGTGAGAATGATGTCCTCCGGAGTGAGGGTCATGCCGAGATCGTGCGCATGCCGGCAGATTTCGCGGCGCAGGCGTAGCGGGCCGGGGGGCAGGGAATAGTCGGTCAGCAACTCGGGCTTTCGCCGTGCGTACTCGGCGACCAGGCGGCTCAGTTGCTTGCTCGGATAGAAGTCGCTGCTCTTCGGACAGGCCAGCGACAGATCGATGGTGTCCGGGTTCGACTGCGCCGACACCACCGCCGTGATCCGGTCAAGAACCGCGGTTTCCGCAGGTTTCGCCTTCGCCGGTCGCAGGGATAGAGGCGGCGGTGGCGGCGAGGGCAGGCGCGAGCGCACGAAATAGCCTGACTGCGGGCGCGCTTCGACTTGTCCGCGGGCTTCGAGCTGTCGATAGGCGGCGAGTACGGTGTTGATGCTCAGCCCACGGCTACGAGCGGTTTCCCGTACCGAGGGCAAGCGCACTCCGGCGGGGAGCCGCCCGTCGCTAATGGCTCCACGCAATTCGTCGGCCAGTGATTGATAGAGTGAGTTTTGAATGTTTTTCATGGTATCAGGCACAGATCGCATGGACAGGGGTGGATACAGTTGGTTTATGATTGAACTGTATCCAGTGTAATTCATAATTACTGGATCTGTAACCTGCGGTCGAAGTCATCTAGAGTACAGACTCCCGTACAGACTCCCTTCTCCACCTGGTTGCCCATGATGACCGATCTTCCCCTGATGACTTATGTCGCGACGATGTCCGTGACCCCGGGTCCGAATAACCTGATGCTGGCGGCGAGCGGGCTCAACTTCGGCTTTCGGCGTACCTTGCCGCACATGCTGGGAATCAGCGTCGGGCATGGAATACAGGTCGCTATCGTGGCCGGCCTGCTGGCCTGGGTCATGGTGTGGCTGGATACGTTGCGCCTCGAGTTGGTGCTGGTCGGTTGCAGCTACCTGCTGTGGCTTGCCTGGCGACAGGCCCGCGCTGGCCAGCCGGGCGGTGGGCGAGAGGCGCAGCCGTTGGGGTTTTTCGGTGCCGCGCTGTTCCAGTGGGTCAACCCGAAGGCGTGGATGATGGTGCTCAATGCCGCGATTCTTTTCCTGCCGCGCGGCGGTGGCTGGAGCGCCGCATTCTCTTTGGCGATGATGTGCGCAGTCGTCAATCTCCCCTGCATCGCCTTGTGGGCGGTTGCCGGAGACCGGTTGCGCTTCCGCTTGCGTGAACCTCGCGCCTTGCGGGTATTCAACTACACCATGGCGCTGCTGCTGGCAGCAACAGCGGTCTGGATCATGGTCGATGAGGTTCTGCTGCGCTGACTTTTCTGGCAGGCTGCCGACCACGGCGCAGCGCATCAACCTAGAAAAAGCAGTTGACCACGGCGGGCACAGCGAACATGCCGCGAAGCAAATCCTTCATCTGGACGGCGGAAAAACAAAGACTTATATTGTTTTGATCAATCACCCAAAGGGAGTTGCGAGAACCGAAAAAACCAAGTGTTTTCGCCGTGCCCGCCGTGTCGCCGTGGTTGAACTGCGTTTTTCAGGATCACTGACGGCTTCTCCTCCGGCTGATTTTAATTTCTTTGGCCGATTCCTTGCGCGTGATGAGGTTAGGCACACCCACACCAACCGCCAGCGCCATCAGAATGAAAAGCGTTTTAACCCCGTTGTTTACGGTCTCGGATAGAACCTGGGTATAGGTATCTCCAATATCGCCCGTAAGTTCGATAAACCCGAGCATCATTCGATAAGCAAACACGCCCGGGACCATGGGGATCACCGCGGCAATCGAAAAGATCAGTGGCGGAGCATGTTGCGTGTGTGCCGCGGGGATGCTTAACACGCCGACCGCCGAAGCGCCCAGGAACGACGCCATGACCGGACCCAGTCCGAGATCGAGCAGTATAAGTTTGACGCCGCCGCCCAGCGCACCGAGCAGCCAGATGACGAACAGCGTACGCGGAGGAACGTTAAACAGAATGGCAAAACCCAATGCCGCCGACCCAAACCACATGCAATTTTCAAGAATGATCAGAGTGTTCATGGTCAAAAACCGTAACAAATAATGGCGGTCAACAAGCCCAGGGCAATGCAGAACGAGATAATCAACCCATGGGTAAAGCGGGTTAAACCGGTAAGAATGTTCCCGTCCACCAGGTCGGAAAATGCGTTGATCAAGGGGACTCCGGGAATGAGAAACAGGACGGACGTGGCAAAGGCATGTTCAAGCCTGAAATGCAGGCCGAATTTCATGAGGACTCCGGAAGCCAGTGCCGCCGTCGAGGCAGCAAAATAGACGCAAAGATACGGGTTGAATTGCCGTGCAAGAGCTTCCTGCCGCACCAGCAACCCGAGAAAAGTGGCCATGAAGGTTATCCCCATTTCGACGGGATTCCCGCCAAACAATCGACAGAATGAGGCCCCGGCCAGACTGACCATCAACAAAACGATGGGTCGCGGATAATGTGGAAGTGCGGCCAGGCGCTTCAATTCATTT
>JANNNT010000212.1:0-19591 GCA_031398685.1 Rhodocyclaceae bacterium
GCCAAAGCGCCCGTCGCGGTGAAGAAAGCCGCACCAGCCAAGTTCGTCAAGATCACCAAGGTCGTCGGTCGCCAGATCCTCGACTCGCGCGGCAACCCGACCGTCGAAGTGGACATCACGCTCGACAACGGTTTCATGGCGCGTGCCGCCGTTCCGTCGGGTGCGTCCACGGGCGAATTCGAAGCCTGTGAATTGCGCGACGGCAACAAGAAGGTCTATCTCGGCAAGGGCGTGCTCAAGGCCGTCGCCGCGGTCAACGGACCGATCGCCACGCTGCTCAAGGGCAAGAACCCGCTCCTGCAGCGCGAACTCGACGAAGCCATGATCGCGCTCGACGCGACGACCAATAAATCGAAGCTCGGCGCCAACGCGCTGCTCGGTGCTTCGATGTCCATCACCGTTGCCGCCGCTCAAGTCAGCAAGATGCCGCTCTGGAAGTACATCGGCAAGCTGCACAAGAACAAGGAATTCATTCTGCCGACCCCGATGGCCAATATCATCAACGGTGGCAAGCATGCGGACAACCTGATCGACTTCCAGGAATTCATGATCATGCCGGTTGGCGCCAAGACCTTCTCCGAAGGCTTGCAATGGGTTACCGAAGTGTTCCATGCGCTGAAGAGCATTCTCAAGAAGGGTGGCCACGTAACCGCCGTTGGTGATGAAGGCGGCTTCGCCCCGAACCTGACCAACGACCAGGCGCTGGAAGTTGTCATGCAAGCGATCACTGCCGCTGGTTACAAGCCGGGCAAACAGATCGCCATCGCGCTCGACTGTGCATCGTCCGAGTTGTTCGACGAAGGTGGCCGCAAGGGCTACAAGTTCTGGAAATCCAACCCGGACAAGCTGTTCACCGCCGACGAAATGATCGCCATCTACGCCGGATGGTGCAAGAAGTACCCGATCGTTTCGATCGAGGACGGTCTTGACCAGAGCGATTGGGACGGCTATGTCAAATTCACCCAAGCACTGGGCAAGAAGGTGCAGATCGTTGGCGACGACTTCTTCGTGACCAACCCGGCACGCCTGAAGAAGGGCATCGACATGGGGGCCTGCAACGCGATCCTGATCAAGGTCAACCAGATCGGTACCGTGACCGAAACGCTGGATGCCATCAAGATGGCACAGCAGGCCGGCTATGGTGTGATCTCGTCGCACCGCTCGGGCGAGACGGAAGACTCCTTCATCGCCGACCTCGCCGTGGGTACGGGTGCTGGCCAGATCAAGACCGGTTCGCTGTCGCGTACCGACCGTATTTGCAAGTACAACCAGTTGATCCGCATCGAAGAACAACTTGGTGACAAGGCAGTCTACAAAGGTCTCAAGTCGATCAAGGGTGCCGGCTACTAATCCGGTTTCTTAAGTAACAAAAAAGGCATCGCTTCGGCGGTGCTTTTTTGTTGGTGACGCCCTATCCTGGAAATTCAGGCGAGAGTCAGAATGACAACGCCGACGGCCAACAGCGCACTGCCAGTGATCCGCAGTCCGGCATCGCCTTCCATGAGAAATTTTGCGCCGAGCAGCGCGGCGATCATCATCGAAAGTTCTCGGATCGGTGCAACATAGCTCAGCGGGCGCGGGTCATGGCGTAGAGCACCAGCGTGTAAGCCAGTGGCGAGAGAATGCCGACCGCTACGAAGGATCGTCCGCCGGCGGCCAGCTTGGCGAGATAGCGGCATGAGCCATGGCGCCTGCAAGCACAAGGATGAGCGCGTCGAGATTCATTGTGGTGAAGGATCGGCTCCCGATCCACTGTCGTAAGGATAAGCGCGTATCGGGTGCGCAGCAGCCACGTCACGTGGCAGGGTTGCTGCCCATTCTGATTAGTTTGGCAGCCAGTCGGTCGGTGTCTTGAAAGAGTCGCGCAGCATAAAAGACATCGGCAACTTGAGATTGATTTGCTTTGGAGGAATTGGCATGTCAAACCATTTGCGGTATATCGCGTTGATTTCTCCTTGCGTGATGACACGGGTTACCTCGGCGTCAACCACTTTCTTAAAAGCCGGGTCGTTCTTGCGCAACATGATGGACAGCGGTTCGATGGTCAGCGCATCGCGCGTGATGGAAAATTTCTCCGGCTCTTTGGAGGCCGCTCGCAAACTGTAGAGAAGTACATCGTCCATGATGAAAGCGTCAGCTTTGCCCGCTTCCAGCATGGAGAAGGATTCGGCGTGATCCTTGGTAGGAACAAGCTTGGCGCGCAGTGTCCGTGTCTCGTTCAGATTAGTGAACAGTTTTTCACTGCTGGTTCCCCCTGTCGTAACCACCGTTTTCCCCGACAGATCGTAGATTGATTTGATCCCGCTTCCCTCACGAACCATAAGGCGTGAGGCAGCAACAAAAGTGGTGATAGTGAACGCTACCTCCTTGCGCCGCTCAGTTGTGTTGGTCGTGGAGCCGCATTCAAGGTCAATCTCTTCGGCAGTCACCGCTTTTATTCGTGAAGCTGACGTTATTGGGACGAACTTGACGACAAGATCGGGGCGCTTCAACTCGCGCTTAACCGCGTCCACAACTTTCATGCAGATATCAAGCGAATAGCCAATTGGACGTTGGGCATCGTCCAAATAGGAGAATGGCGGTGATGAATCACGATAGCCTAACGTGATGCTGCCGGTTTGAGCTATCTTTTCCAGCGTACCGGTGGCCTGCACCGAACATGAAAGCAGTAGAGCGAGCGCAGCACCAAAGAATCGGGTTGAGACGGCGAAGAAAGTTATCCTTACCCCGTGAAAAGCTTTCCCTGCTTTCATTCTATTATCCTCTCCAAAGATGTGATCTCATTCAGAGACCTGTTTTTTCCGGACGCAGTTTCAGTCGCGTGAGAGTATTACTTTGGTCAGACGACCGTCAACCAAAAAATGAAATATTTCGTGGCAGAGGTGGCGTTCATCAAGTCGACGTGATCGACAACGTCAAGGCGGGCCGGAGAGGGCGCGGCACACAGCGTCAATGATCACAAATTTCAACCTTCGACGCGGCTGGCGGTGACGCTGTAGCTCAAGCGGCTACTGTCCTGGCTGTTAAAACGGCCGTCCTTCGTTTCAACTTCGGGATAAATCAGGAAGGGCAAGGGAGGGGCTGAAGACCCCCTCAAGCTGATGTCCTGACCGGCGTTGCAACTGATCCAGTTCATTTCCCAGAAACCAAAGAGCAGTTTTTTCAGTACGTTCAGTTTAGGGTCGCCATTACTGAGGCGCTCTTCACGAATGGCTTTGCGGACGTCAGCCGGGTCAACCGCTATCCAGCCATAACCCGGAGTGTAAAATTCGGCGCGACAGTGCTGCTCTGTGCTCAGATTGCCGCTTGCGCCGAGGCTGCCGAAGAGTCGAGAACTGTCAATGCGCAGACCGTATACCGGTCGGGCAGGAATCCCAAGGGAGCGGCACAAGCCAACGAAGAGCAGGGCAATGTCTGCGCTTTTGCCGTTCAAATATCCGCTTTCAAGCAGACTGGCGATATTGGCATTTCCTACGCCCTTCATGAGCGGGTCGTAGGTGACATTCTCCACGACCCATTCGTAGATCGCTTTGCCCTGAGCTACTGGATCCTTGATGCGGCCAATCGCGCGTTCAGCCGTGCGCCTGACAATCCCGTCGAGAGGGACCAGGTCGGTCGATTGCAGGCAGCGACGCAGCACTTCGGTGCGTTCAGCGATTGCGCCACGACGGGTAATGTCGAAAGGGCGATCCTGCGTAGCTACCTGGCTGATGATTTGCAATTGCGGATTGGCTACGCCCTCTGCCCAGTCGGCGTAGAAGACTTCCATTTCCGCGACCGGGTCACGATAGATGCCGGCGCTTTCAAAATTTCCCTGCCAGCTGTGGCCCAGTGAGCGCTCCCAGAGGGTGTCCTTGTACTGGGCCAGCGGAAGCCAAAGGCGCGCCTTGCCGTTGGTGCGGCTGAGGGCAATGGTTGAATGGATATCGTAGGTTCGCCACTGCGGCAGTGGTTCATCCGGCAGGCTGATGACGTTGCGGGTTTCGGTCTGCGGTTCGGCGTGTGCGACAGGGGCAGCCACTTTGGCCGTCGGCTTTTTTGCCGTTGGCTTGACTGCCGATTTTGTAGTGGCTTTCTTTTTCGCCACTTTTTTGGCTGCATAGGCAGGCACACTGGCCAGTAGCGAGAGAATTGCCGATGCAGCGAGGAAGTCTCGTCGTTTCAATCGACTCTCCGGAACGCGATGGATCAATACGGTGCGGGTACGCACGAAAGATCGGTGGGCAAAAACGACCGAGCCGTGTCACAGGACACGGCTCGATGAGGCAAAAAATTATAGCACTTCGGCGGCGTAGTCGGCGAGACGGGAACGTTCGCCACGTTGCAAGGTGACATGGCCAGAGTGTTCCCAGCCCTTGAAGCGGTCCACCACGTAGGTCAGGCCGGAACTTCCTTCGGTGAGGTTAGGCGTATCGATCTGCGCGATGTTGCCCATGCAGACGACCTTGGTGCCGGGGCCGGCGCGGGTGATCAGATTTTTCATCTGCTTAGGCGTCAGGTTTTGCGCTTCATCGATGATCAGGAACTTGTTCAGGAAGGTACGTCCACGCATGAACTTGAGCGACTTGATCTTGATCCGGTTGCGGATCAGGTCTTGCGTCGCCGCGCGTCCCCAGTCGCCGGCCGCGTCATCGGTTTTGTTGAGCACCTCCAGGTTGTCTTCGAGGGCGCCCATCCACGGTCCCATTTTTTCTTCTTCTGTGCCCGGCAGGAAGCCGATGTCTTCGCCTACCGGTACCGTCACCCGGGTCATGATGATTTCAGCGTAGAGCTTGGTATCCAGAACCTGGGTGAGCGCTGCAGCGAGGGTCAGCAGGGTTTTCCCGGTGCCGGCCTGGCCAAGCAGACTGACGAAATCGACCTCCGGGTCCATCAACAGGTTGAGTGCAAAATTCTGCTCACGGTTGCGTGCGGTGATGCCCCAGACACTGTTCCTTGGGTGCGTATAGTCGGTCAGGGTCTCAAATTGTGCCGACTTGCCGGAAACTTCACGGACGATGGCGTAGAGCGGCTGCTCGCCTTCCTGATAAATGAATTCATTAACCAGCAGCTTCGGACAGAGCGGCCCCTTGACACGATACAGCGTACGGCTTTCCCGCTTCCATGATTCCATTCCGTGACCGTGCTTGTCCCAGAAATTCGCAGGCAGTTCAAGGATGCCGGAATAGAGCAGATCGGTATCTTCCAGAACCTTGTCGTTGAAATAGTCCTGGGCTTCCAGCCCCAGCGCACGTGCCTTGATGCGCATATTGATGTCTTTTGACACCAGAATGACGGCGCGCTCCGGGTTGAGGCGTTGCAGGTGGATGACTACGGCCAGGATCTGGTTGTCGGCCTTGGCCGTGGGCAGGCCGGTCGGCAAATCATTGGAAATGGCTTCAGTCTGCAGGAAGAGACGTCCGCTGGCCAGTTTGTGCGACGGTTCAAAAAGGGCGATGCCGTTTTCGATGCGGTCGGTGTGGCTGCTGACAATTTCGTCCAGGGTGCGGGTGACTTGGCGGGCATTGCGCGCGACTTCGGAGAGGCCATTTTTGTTGTTGTCGAGTTCTTCCAGCGTCATGATCGGCAGGAAAACGTCGTGTTCTTCGAAACGGTAAACGCTCGTCGGGTCATGCAGAAGCACGTTGGTGTCGAGGACGAAAAACTTGGTCATCGGGCTAACAGTCTTTTTTGTTTTTGCGCGTGTAGCCGTTTTATGAGCCATGAAAGTGGTTTCTCCGGTTAGTTCTGGTTGGTTATCGAGACTGATCAAAGCGTTTTCACAAAATCCAGCACGTCCTGTGCGTGGCCTGGTACCTTGACGCCGCGCCACTCGCGCCTTAACACGCCCAGGCCGTCAATGACGAAGGTGCTGCGTTCGATGCCGCGCACCAGCTTGCCATAAAGTTTTTTCTCCGTAATGACCGAGAACTGCGTGCATAACTGTTCGTCGGCGTCGGAAAGCAAATCAAAGGGCAAGCTCTGTTTACTCTTGAAGTTTTCATGCGAGCGAATGCTGTCTCGCGACACGCCGAGCAGTACGCATCCACCCTCTACAAAACCGGGGTAGAGGTCACGAAACTGCTGGGCTTCCGTGGTGCAGCCGGGCGTACTGTCCTTGGGGTAGAAGTAAATAACGATGATTTTGTTCCGGAACTGCGAAAGCCGGAAGAGCTTGTCGCCAGTCGCCGGCAGTTCGAAGTCGCTGACAATGGTGTCGTTCATGGGTTTTAAGCCTCTGTGTTGTTAGCCTGATTGTTGTAAGAAATCGTGAACAGGTCAAGTCGGACAGCGAAAAAACAATGGAGTGCAACCGGGCGATAGGCGGGACCGGGGCGGTGCACGCCGGTCCGGAACCCGGCTTGCAGTGGAATAAAGACGCGCATCTCCCAATCCGCTGCCGCGCAAGCCAATGTTTATGCGACGCTTGCGGGATGCCTCGCTGTGAATCGCGTATTTACGGCCTTACAGTCAGAAGCGAAAAGCACTGGGTTTCAGGGTGCCTGAAAGATTGACCAGTCGTTGGGCCGTGCAGGCCATAGAATCGACGGCCGCGGAGTTTTTCTCCGACATCGAAGCAATGGCCTCGACGTTGCGTGCCAGATCGGAAGTGCTGGTTTGCTGTTCGTTCAATTACTTTAGGGGATGCGCTTTGTCGCCGAATCAGTTAACCTTGGCGGGTTTGCCATTTCCCCCATTCTTTCGGAGAACGCCATGCCGGTTATCGAAGTTTTCCACCCGCTGGTCAAGCATAAAATCGGCCTTCTTCGTGAAGAAGGCATCAGCACCAAGAAGTTCCGCGAATTGACGGCCGAACTGGCGCGTTTATTGACCTACGAAGCCTGCCGCGATTTCGAGATGGAACGTTGTGTCATCCAGGGCTGGGCAGGGCCGGTGGAAATCGACCAGATCAAGGGCAAGAAAGTCTCCGTCGTACCGGTTCTTCGTGCCGGCCTGGGTATGCTCGACGGGGTTCTGGATCTGATTCCGAGCGCCAAGGTGAGCGTTGTTGGTATTGCACGCAACCACGAAACCCTGATGCCTGAACCGTATTTCGAACGTTTCGTCGGCCAGCTCAACGAGCGTATGGCGCTGATCATCGACCCGATGCTGGCCACCGGCGGGTCGATGATTGCCACCATCGACATGCTCAAGCGCAACGGCTGCAAACAGGTTCGCGCGCTGGTGCTGGTGGCCGCGCCCGAGGGCATCAAGGCGCTTGAAGCCGCGCATCCGGACGTGGATATCTATACCGCAGCGATTGACAGCCACCTCAACGAAATTGGTTACATCATGCCCGGCCTCGGTGACGCGGGCGACAAGATTTTCGGTACAAAATAGGATATTTGGTGAGCACTGCGAACGAACCCGTTTGGCGCACAGCACTTTCCGGCGTGCAGATTTTTTTGTCGCCTTTGGAACGAGCGTGCTAGTGCCACTGCTTGGTGCCGGTAGGGGTACGCTTGTTTTTCAAGTGTTTACGAAGCGCGAAGTGCCGATCCGCCTTGGTTTCAGTTTCGCCCTCATGGCGTCTGCCACCCATTAGCAGTTTTTTATCAACGTATCCTTATAGGAATAAATCATGAAAAAACAGATCTCGTTATTGATTGTCGCGCTGGCCGCCGGTGTTCTGCTTTCGGGCTGCGGTAAAAAGGAAGAGGCGCCTGTTGCTCCGGTTCCCGCTGCTGCGCCTGCACCGGCAGCAACCATTGTTGTCGGTCTTGACGACAACTTTCCGCCCATGGGCTTCCGCGATGAAAAGAACGAACTGGTCGGTTTTGACATCGATCTGGCCAAGGAAGCCGGAAAACGCTTCGGCGCCGAAGTGAAATTCAAGCCCATCGACTGGAACGCCAAGGAAGCCGAGTTGAACGGCAAGCGGGTTGATGTGTTGTGGAACGGTCTGACGATTACCGAAGAGCGCAAGGCCAACATCCTGTTCACCACGCCCTATCTTGAAAACCGTCAGATCGTCGTGGTGCTCGAGACGTCGCCGGTCAAGACCAAGGCTGAACTGGCCGGCAAGGTGGTCGGCGTGCAGGACGGCAGCAGCGCGATCGAGGCCGTGCAGAAGGATGCAGCAACCGCCAAGTCGATCAAGGAGCTCAAGAAGTTCGCCGACAACGTGACGGCGCTGATGGATCTCTCGGCAGGCCGCCTTGATGCGCTGGTCGTGGACGAGGTTGTCGGTCGCTATTACACCGCCAAAAAGCCGGGCGAATACCGTGTTCTGGATGAGAACTTTGGTACGGAAGATTACGGTGTTGGTACACGCAAGGACGACGTCGACCTGATGGCCAAGATTCAGAAGGCGATGGATGATATGAAGAGCGATGGTTCCGCCGCCACGATTTCGACCAAGTGGTTCGGCAAGGACATCGTCAAGAAGTAAAACCTGTATTAGCGAACCACCAAGCCGACCGAAGGAAGTGCAGAGCCATCAGGCGGCACCAAGCAGTGCTTTTCTTGGTGTAACTTGGTGGCTTTCTGTATTGAAGAATAGCGCATGAATTACGTGTTCCAAATCATGGGTCCCCTGCTCGAAGGAACAGGGGTCACCATTCAGGTTTTTCTCATTACCCTCGTGTTGTCGGTGCCGCTCGGCCTGTGCCTGGCGCTGCTGAGAATCTCGCGGTTCAAAGTGGTGAGCGGTTTCGTCAATGGCTACATCTGGCTGATGCGTGGCACACCGCTCATGCTGCAAATGCTGTTCATCTATTTTGCACTGCCTTTTGTTCCGGTCATCGGCATCCGACTCCCCGATTTCCTTGCGGCTATCGTGGCGTTCGTATTGAACTACGCGGCGTATTTTGCCGAGATTTTCCGCGCCGGTATCCAGTCGATTGATCGCGGTCAGTACGAGGGGGCCCGGGTGCTCGGTCTGACCTACACGCAAACGATGCGCCGCATCGTTCTGCCGCAGGTCGTCAAGCGCATCTTGCCGCCGATGAGCAACGAAACCATCACCCTGGTGAAGGACACGTCGCTGATTTATGTGCTGGCCATGAACGATCTTCTGCGCGCCGCGCGCGGCATCGTTCAGCGTGACTTCACGACCACGCCCTTTGTGGTGGCGGCCGCCTTTTATCTGGCCATGACCTTGGTTCTGACCCTGGGTTTCCAGCATCTGGAAAAGAAATATGCAGTCTACGATGAGTAGCCCGATGATTCACGCACTTGAGGTACACAAGCGTTTCGGTGCGCTGGAAGTGCTCAAGGGCGTTTCGCTGGATATCGGCAAGGGCGAGGTTGTTGCCGTCATCGGCCCGTCCGGGTCCGGAAAAAGCACTTTCCTGCGTTGTCTCAACCATCTTGAGACAATCAACCGTGGCCGCATCGACATCGAAGGCGAAACGCTGGTATCGACCGATGCGAAAGGTGTTTTTCACTACGTTCCCGATCCCGATATCCGGCGTATCTGTTGCAAGATGGGCATGGTCTTTCAGCACTTCAACCTGTTTCCGCACATGACCGTGCTGCAGAACGTTATTGAGGCGCCGATTACGGTCAAGGGATTGCGCCGAGAGGAAATCATCCCCAAGGCGGAGGCGTTGCTGCGCAAGGTGGGGCTGCTGGAGAAGCGCGACAGTTATCCCTCGCGGCTTTCGGGCGGGCAGAAACAGCGCGTCGCCATTGCCCGTGCACTGGCCATGGAACCGGACATCATGCTGTTCGACGAACCGACTTCGGCGCTCGACCCGGAGCTTACGGGGGAAGTGTTGCGTACCATGCGCGAACTGGCCGAGGAGCACATGACGATGCTGGTGGTGAAGCACGAAATGGCATTTGCGCGCGAGGTAGCCAGCCGCGTCGTTTTCATGGACGAGGGTGAAATACTCGAAGCGCGTCCATCGAAAGAATTGTTTGCCTCCCCGGAACATCCGCGCACGCGGGCGTTTCTGGAGAACATGCTGTAACGTCGCGCATGCCACTCACTCTTTCCGATGTTTTTTCGCCCGATGGTCTGCTGGCTTCCAGCATTCCCGGCTACCGTCTGCGTGCCCAACAGCTTGAAATGGCCGAGCGCATCGCGGCGGCGATGGCTGCCAACAGCGTGCTCGTTGCCGAGGCCGGCACCGGTACCGGAAAAACCTTTGCCTATCTCGTTCCGGCGCTGCTCTCCGGGGGCAAGGTGATTGTCTCGACCGGGACCAAGAACCTTCAGGATCAGCTTTTCTCCCGCGATATTCCGACCGTGCGCAAGGCCTTGGGCTCGCCGGTCAAAGTTGCGCTGCTCAAAGGGCGCGCCAACTACGTTTGTCACTACCACCTGGAACATTCGCTGGCCGACGGGCGCTTTCTCGCACGCGAGGACGCCGCGCATGCGGCACGTATTTCACGCTTTGCCAAGAAAACGAAGACTGGCGACAAAGCCGAATGTGGCGATGTGCCGGAGAACTCATCCGTATGGGCCATGGTGACTTCGACGCGCGAGAACTGCCTTGGTCAGGAGTGCCCGAACAACAAGGAATGTTTTGTTCTTGCGGCGCGCCGAGAGGCGCTGGCCGCCGATCTGGTGGTGGTCAACCATCACCTGTTTTTTGCCGACGTGATGTTGCGTGACGAAGGAACGGCCGAGCTGCTGCCCGCCTGCAACACGGTCATCTTCGACGAAGCTCACCAGTTGCCGGAAACCGCCAGCCTGTTTTTTGGCGACAACGTATCGACCGCCCAGGTCGTCGATCTGGCGCGTGATGTGCGTATGGAAGGCCTGGCCTCAGCACGCGATTGCCTCGATTTGCCCAAGTTGTGCAGCGTGGTGGAGAAAGCGGCCAAGGATTTGCGACTGACCTTGCCCGTCGAACCCGCACGTTTCTCGCTGGCACAGCTTGAAGAACGCATGGGTTTTGATAACGGCGTGGTCGGTCTGCTCCGCGAACTTGAAACGTTTACGGCCTTGCTCGAAACGCAGGCGCAGCGCTCGGAAGGGTTGGAAAACTGCTGGCGCCGTGCCGGCGAACTCGTTGCCCAGTTGCGTCGCTGGCAGAAGGGCGCCGATGCCGATTACGTGCGCTGGGGCGAAACCTACACGCTATCGCTACAACTCAACGCCACGCCGCTGGTCATCGCCAAAATCATGCAGAAGCAGATGAGCGGCCACCCGCGGGCCTGGATCTTTACTTCGGCGACGCTGGCCGTGCAGCGCGACTTCGGGCATTACTGCGGAGAAATGGGGCTCGATCAGGCCGAGTCGGCGTTCTGGGACAGCCCCTTCGATTACGCGCGTCAGGCGCTGCTATATGCGCCCGCGAACCTGCCCGACCCCAACAATTACGCCTATACCGAAGCCGTGGTCAAGGCCGCATTCCCTGTTCTGCAAGCCAGTGGCGGACGGGCATTCTTCCTGTGTACCTCCCTGCGCGCCATGCGTCGAACCCATGAACTGCTGACCGAACAGCTCGAACGCGCCGGGCTGGATTTTCCGTTGCTGATTCAGGGCGAAGGCAGCAAGAACGAGTTGCTGGAGCGTTTTCGTCGGCTCGGCAATGCCATCCTGGTAGGCAGCCAGAGTTTCTGGGAGGGTGTGGACGTCCGTGGCGAGGCGCTGTCGCTCGTCGTCATCGACAAATTGCCATTCGCGCCGCCCGATGATCCGGTACTCTCTGCGCGTATCGAACGCATGAAGAACGAGGGGCGAAACGCCTTCATGGACTATCAGTTGCCACGTGCCGTGATCAACGTCAAACAGGGCGCCGGTCGCCTGATCCGCGATGAAACGGATCGCGGCGTGCTGATGATCTGTGACCCGCGACTGATTACCAAACCCTACGGCAAGCGCATCTGGCGCAGCCTGCCGCCGATGAAGCGGACGCGTGAACTTGATGACGTACTGGCGTTCTTTCAGGAAAAATGAATTCTCCCACACCCCACATGTTTGGTGCAGCTCTGCCACGCGACTGCCGCGATGCGGCAGCTTTCCTCAATCGCGGTTGTGTTTGCAGCACGGTAGACCACGGCAGGCTGCGTCATGCGCTGGAAAGCGAGGCGGGCCTGTCGCACGCTGAATTACTGGCGACGCGACCGCATCTTTTTTCCAACACTACTGTTTTTGTTGCAGAAGCGCATCTGCAATTCATGGCTGATCTGGTCAAGGCGATCGAGAGAATTGTTGCGCTTCCCAGTTGGCGTACCCGAGTCTTTGCCCATGCCCCGGAAATTGCGCGACATTCGCCGCGAGCCGCCGGGGTGTTTTTGGGATACGACTTCCATCTTGGAGCGGACGGGCCGCGCCTGATCGAGATCAACACCAATTCCGGCGGCGCTTTGCTCAACGCCAAGTTGTTACGCGCCCAGCGCGCCTGCTGCCCGCAGCTGCAGTCAAAACCTTCCGAACAGCCGATGGCTGAATCTGACTTTGTTGCCATGTTTCGTGAAGAGTGGCGACTGGCGCAAGGCGACAGGCCACTTGGCCGGATCGCCATCGTCGATGAGAATCCTGCGGAACAGTTTCTGGCGTCAGAGTTTGAACTGTTCCGCCAATTGTTCGAAGCCAGCGGCGTTTCGGCGGTGGTGGCTGATCCCAGAGAACTTACGTTTGACGGAGAGCGCTTATTGTGCGGTGGACAGGTCGTCGATCTGGTCTACAACCGCCTCACGGATTTCTCCCTGGATGATCCGCAAAACAAGCCCTTGCGCGCAGCTTACCTTGCCGACGCCGTGGTACTGACGCCGTACCCGCAGGTGCACGCGCTTTACGCCGACAAGCGCAATCTGGTGGTACTGACCGACGAAGCCTGGTTGCAGGACATCGGTGTCAGTGCGCAAGACCGTCAGTTGCTCAAGGTCGGCATCCCGCGTACCGAAGAAGTGACGCCAGAGAATGCGGCCTCTTTCTGGACCACCCGCAAGCAGTGGTTCTTCAAACCGGCAGCGGGTTATGGCAGCAAAGCCGCCTATCGCGGAGATAAACTGACCACACGCGTTTTCGCGGAAATCTCGCGCGGCGGCTACGTTGCTCAGGCACTGGTTTCGCCCTCGGAGCGGCGATTGCTGGTCGACGGTGTCGAGAAGGATCTCAAGCTTGATCTGCGCAATTACGTCTATCAGGGCAAGGTCCAGCTTGTTTCGGCGCGCCTCTATCAAGGGCAGACGACCAATTTCCGCACACCAGGCGGGGGATTTGCGGCGGTGTTTTCGGTGTCCTGTCAGGGCGACGAAAAAGTCTGCACATGATCCGCAACGTCCGTGTAGCAGCAGAGCAACCCGGTTTTGTGTGTATTGCGTCTGTGCAAGCGCCTAGGAATTTGGGGGCGGGCAACACCGTCCTACTGGATTTTGCCGGGGCGTGGATGGCGGCAGCGCGTCATGACATATGACAAGACACGACGACCAGCGTGCACTAGAATGCCTGTCTTGTGGTACGAGCAATAGTGGTCGAGAAACCCGCGTATGTTGAGTAACGAAAATTCTGCCTATGAAGCAATTGAGGTTGAATACCTCAAACCGGGTATCTATGTCACCGATCTTGATCGGTCTTGGCTGGGCACGCCTTTTTTGTTGCAGGGCTTTCTCATCGAGGAAGAACAGCAGATCGTCCAGTTGCAGCAGTTATGCAAAATTGTTTATGTCGACCGGCGTCGCTCGGTTGGCGACCAATACGCAGCCGTCCAGCGTGAGCGAGAGAGTCGTCGGCCACGGGCCACGTTAAGCAGCCTGGATGCAGACAGTGCCTCCGGAGCCACGTCAGGTGACGGCGAATTTTTGTCCATTGCACGTCGTCTCCGCGAGCGAAGCGCCCCGTCGGCTTTGCCGAGGACGCGACCGTCTGCCCACGACAGCCGTCTGGAAACGGAGCTGCTTTACTCGGCAGCGATCGTCGATGATGTGCATCGGACGCTTGAAGCCATACGGCACGGCACTGATTCCGAGGGAAATATTGATCTGACGCGGGTGTGCGGACTGGTCGATGAAATGGCGGCCGGGGTTGAACGAAACCCGGATGCCATGCTCTGGCTAACAAAACTAAAAAAAACGGATCAGTATTCCTACGATCACGCGGTCGACGTTTCCGTGCATCTGATGGTTTTTGGCCGGTTTCTCGGCCTTGGGCGCGCGGCCATTGAGGAACTCGGCCAGGCCGGTTTGATGCAGGATATCGGCAAAATGCAAATTGATCCCGAGATTCTCAGTAAAGCGTCGGCGTTGAGCGACGAAGAGTATCGGGAAATCCAATCGCATGTGGCCAGTTCCCTTGAGTTGCTGGTAGGCCAGCCTGATTTTTCTGCGGGGGTAGTGCCTATTATTGCCGCGCATCACGAACGTTATGATGGCAGTGGCTACCCGCGCCGCCTGGGTGGTGAAGATATCAGCCTGCACGCCGAACTTGCCGGGCTGATCGATACCTACTGCGCAATGACGCGCCACCGGGTATTCAGTGAAGCCGTCTCGAGCCAGAAAGCGCTTGAAATGCTCTCGAAAATGCGCGGCTTGAAGTTTCGCGAGGCTCTGGTGGATCAATTCGTTCAGTGTGTCGGGCTGTATCCGATTGGTACGCTGGTCGAGCTCAATACTGGCGAGGTGGCCGTGGTCATTCAGCAGAACCAGGTCAGACGAATGAAGCCGCGCCTGCTGATTCTGCTTGCAGAGGATAAAACGCTGATGCGGCGTCCGCGCAACCTGGACTTGATCCTCGAACCTCCGACTCCGATGGGCGAGCCCTATCGAATCCGGAACGCGTTACCGTCTAACGCTTACGGTATCGATCCGACCGAGTTTTTCCTCGACTGACGGAAATGGATTTCGTACCACACCACATCATGAGCGCTTCTGGCGAGCCCGATTTTCTTATCGCCTTTTCTTTTCCCCCAGAGCGAGGGAAAATTCAAGTATCGCTCGCCAGGCCACCGCTTAAATGAATCCTGACCCGGTTTCAAAATTACTGTCGCTCGCACTGCTGCCCGGATTGTCCGTGGCGCTGTCCGAAATGCCGCTGCTGGCTCAAGGCTCGGACGGCAACAGCTTGGGCGTGATTGCCTTTATTGTTCACCCCGATACCGCTTACTACCGCCTTTCGCCTGAATCTGCACTTCGTCTGCGTCAGGAAATTACGCATCGCCTGAACGAGAACCTGCGTGAGACAGACCGGCTGTATAGCATCAGCAGCCTGGAATGGCTGATTGTCCTTCCCGGATTGCGTAGCAGCGCCACGCTGACTTTGGCGATGCTCAAACTTCGCCATCTTTTTGACGAGCCTGGACTGAGTGTGGATGGCATTGTCTTGCGGCTGCCAGTTTCCTGCGGTGCGGCGCTGCATCCGGATGATGGCGAGGATGCCTTGCACCTTGTGCAATCGGCACGAATCGCCGGCCTGCATGCTGAACTCAACGGCGTTGATAGCGCGCTTTACGATCCGGGTATGGAAGAGCTCGATGATCGACTGAAAAAGTTCGACCACGAGTTGCGGTCGGCGTTTTCCGGTGAACGTGGTTTGCAGTTGTTCCTGCAACCGCAGATCGAAGTAAAAAGTGGTCGCTGCGTTGGAGCAGAGGCGTTGCTACGCTGGTGTCGAGCCAATGGTGAATGGGTTTCCCCGCCGGAACTGCTCGCTGCCATTGAACGGCTCGGTTATCGCCACCGCTTCAATCGCTGGCTCTTCATCACGGCCGGGCAGATCAGCCACAAGCTGGCGCTATCGGGCGTTGACATCCGATTGTCGATCAATCTTTCCGCCAACGATTTGCTCGATCCGGAAGTGCCCGATTTGCTCGGTCAGGCACTTGACACCTGGAACGTGGCCCCGACGTCGATCCGGCTCGAAATCACGGAGACCAGCATGGTTCAGGAAACCGGTAGTGTTGTCGATGTTCTGCAGCGGCTGCGACAACTCGGTACCAGCATTTCGATCGACGACTTCGGCACCGGTTTCTCTGGAATGAGCAATCTGAAAAACTTGCCCGTCCACGAGGTCAAGGTCGATCAAAGCTTCATTCGCAACATTGTCGACTCCAAGCGCGATCAGGAGATCACCGAGTCGATCATTCGCCTCTCGCATCGCCTTGGCTTGCAAGTCATCGCCGAAGGTGTTGAGACGCTCGAAACCGGGAAACTACTTGCTGACATGGGCTGCGAATGGCTGCAAGGTTTTCTGTTTTCGCCGGCTTTGCCAGTGGAAAAATTTATTGCCTGGTACCAGTGGCATCTGGGGCAGGTAAGCAAATTCAGTGGGGCGAAAGGCGACTTTGGCGCGGTAGCTTCAGTATCCAGGCAAGGCGAAGAGAGCATCTGAAATGGACCACAGGCTGCCGCGATCAGCGGTCCTGTGGTCAACGATTGCTCGCGCTGGTCAGCGCAGTTTGAAGCGGCTGATAGAAACACTCAGGGTGGTAGCGAGTTGCTGCAGATGGCGCGCCGCATCGGCCGTGTTTTGAACGGCGCTGGCGCTTTCTTCAGACATCCGGGCGATGTGTTCAATGGTCTTGGCGATGTCGCTTGACGCAGTGCCTTGTTCGCGGATCGAATCCGAAATGTTGTTGACCACTTGCATGACGCGTTGAGCACCCTCGCGAATCTCGGTGATCGACGCCCCGGCCTGACCGGCAAGTTCAACCCCCTTGCTCACCTGTTGGACTCCGGTTTCCATGCTGCTGACGGCGTTGCGCGTCCCGTTCTGCATTTTTTCGACCATGCCAGTGATTTCGGTCGTCGACCGGCTGGTGCGTTCGGCCAGTTTGCGAACTTCGTCGGCGACGACCGCGAAGCCGCGTCCCTGTTCTCCAGCGCGCGCCGCTTCAATCGCGGCGTTGAGCGCGAGCAGGTTGGTCTGGTCAGCAATCTCGCGGATGGTTCTGACGATCGAGGTGATCTGATCGGACTGGTGGCCGAGGTCTTCGATGATGGCCGAAGAAGATTGCACGGCGACTGAAATCTTGTTCATTTCGGTCGCCGCGTTCTGGATGACCTGGGTACCCTTGCTCGACAGATCGCTGGCCTGTACCGAGATATTGTGAGCTTCGCGGGCGTTCTCGGCGACCTGGTCGATACTGACGGTCATTTCTTCGACCGCCGCAGCCATGGATGAAGCGGAGTCACTTTGCTGACGCGAACGCTTGGCGACTTCCTCGGAAGCGTGCTGCAGTTGAATCGACGCCGTCGATAGTTGCCCGGAACCTTGCACGATGTCGTCAATCATCTTGCGCAGCGTCAGCTGCATCTCCTTCATGCCGGCCAGCACGCTGTTGGTGTCAGTTGCGGCGCACATAACATCGACGCTCAGGTCGCCGGCGGCGATGCGCCGCGTGATTTGCGAGACGTCCTGCGGATCGCCGCCAATCGTCTTGATGACGTTGCGTCCTACCAGCATCAGCGAAACGGCGATAAAGCCGCCAATCAGCAGAACCCAGCCGAGGAGCTTCAGCGCATTTTCCCGGAACAGCGCGTCGACGTCGTCGATGTAGATGCCGCTCCCGATCACCCAGCCCCAGGCTTCGGTTCCCTTGACGTAAGAGATCTTCGGGACTTCGTCTTTGAAACCCGGTTTCGGCCACACATAATCGACAAATCCAGCACCGTTCTTTTTTACCATATTACTGAACTCGACAAAAATTCGTTTGCCGTTTTTGTCCTTGAAGTCGGAAAGATCCTTTCCATTCAGTTCAGGCTTGATCGGATGCATGACGATGACGGCGCTGAGGTCGTTAATCCAGAAATACTCGGTTTTGTCATAGCGCATGTTGCGAATGGCGGCGATGGCAAGTTTTTTAGCCTCATCGGCGTTTATCGTGCCCTCTTTGGCCTGTTTTTCATAGAGACTCACCGTAGCGTGCGCGACTTCGACGAGATTCCGGATTTTTTCCTGACGATCTGCGAGAAGCTGGCTTCGTTCACCCAGCAGAACAACGATGACCAGAATGCACAGACCGACGACAGTAATCGCCGTGAGACCGTTCAATTTGGTGCGTAATGACATCCCGTTTTCAAAGCTCATGGCATCTCTTTCACTGGTGGTTTCAATCGTCTTGAACGTGGGGGCTTTCCGGCAATCCCAGAGCCTCGCTTCAATCTACACGTTCATCGGATTGTTGGCAATTGTCATTACCGTAAGCGCTGCTGGTTCTTTCTCGCGGTGTATGACAACGTGGCGAAACGCACTTGAAAAATGGGTCTTTCTCCCCATTTACCTGTTAATACAAGCCATTCCGAAGGAGGGTGCCATGCGCCTCGACAAACTGACCACGAAATTCCAGCAGGCTCTGGCCGATGCCCAGAGCCTGGCCGTTGGCCACGACCACCAGATGATCGAGCCGCAGCACCTGCTGCTCGCCCTGTTGCAGCAGGACGATGGCGGCACGTCATCCTTGCTGGCTCAGTCTGGCGCCAATGTGCAGGCACTCAAGGCGACACTCGATCAGGCCATCGATCGCTTGCCGAAAGTCGAAGGACACGGCGGCAAGGTGCAGATCGGTCGCGATCTGACCAACCTGCTCAACCTTACCGACAAGGAGGCGCAGAAGCGCGGTGATCAGTTCATCGCCAGCGAGATGTTCCTGCTCGCGGTGTGTGACGACAAGGGTGAAGCGGGTCGCCTTGCCAAGCAGCACGGCCTTTCGCGCAAGGCGCTGGAGCAGGCGGTGGCCGCGGTACGCGGCGGGCAGGGCGTCGACAATCAGGAATCCGAAGGGCAGCGCAAGTCGCTCAAAAAATACTGCATCGACCTCACCGAACGCGCGCGCCAAGGCAAGCTCGACCCGGTGATCGGCCGCGACGACGAAATCCGCCGCACCATCCAGATCCTGCAACGGCGCACCAAGAACAACCCGGTGCTGATCGGCGAACCGGGCGTGGGCAAGACCGCCATTGTCGAAGGCCTGGCGCAGCGCATCGTCAACGACGAAGTGCCCGAAACGCTCAAGGGCAAGCGGGTGCTTAGCCTGGATATGGCCGCGCTACTCGCCGGCGCCAAGTACCGCGGCGAGTTCGAGGAGCGCCTGAAAGCCGTGCTCAAGGAAATTGCGCAGGACGAAGGGCGCATCATCGTCTTCATCGACGAGTTGCATACCATGGTCGGCGCCGGCCGGGCCGAGGGCGCCATCGATGCCGGCAACATGCTCAAGCCGGCGCTGGCGCGCGGCGAATTGCACTGCGTCGGCGCGACGACGCTCGACGAATACCGCAAGTACGTCGAGAAGGACGCGGCGCTCGAACGGCGCTTCCAGAAAGTGCTGGTCGACGAGCCGTCGGTCGAGAGCACGATCGCCATTCTGCGTGGTCTGCGCGATCGCTATGAGTTGCACCACGGCGTCGCGATTACCGACCCGGCCATCGTCGCCGCGGCCGAGTTGAGCCATCGCTACATCACCGACCGTTTCCTGCCGGACAAGGCGATTGATCTGATCGATGAAGCGGCGGCACGTATCCGGATGGAAATCGACTCGCGCCCCGAGGTCATGGACAAGCTGGATCGCCGCATGATCCAGCTCAAGATCGAGCGCGAGGCGATGAAGAAGGAACACGACGAAGGAAAGAATTGTCCCCCCGAGAGACGGACGCGATTTGGCTGATCGTCGATGGCAAGGCCAACAAAGAGATCGCCCACGAGCTTGGCCTGGCGGAAAGCACGGTCAAGAGCCACGTCGAGGAGATTCTGCGGAGGCTGGAAGCGGCGAACCGCACGGAC
>JANNNT010000215.1:0-5107 GCA_031398685.1 Rhodocyclaceae bacterium
GTCAAGCCGGCTGCGGCGAGATAACCCAGTAAGGGTATAAGGCTTGCCGGAAGCGGTAGAAAAATCAATATCGCTGCGGCAGGCAGGGCGCCAACAACTGCAACTGGCAGATTTTTTATAAAAATCGAAGCGTAGTCGGACCAGAAGAACAGCCCTGATTGATTACTGAAGTGCAACAGGACGATGAGATTGATGAGTTCTGCAGCCACAAACCCTATCGCGCCCCACAAGAGCCCGTAGCTCGAAGAAACGATAAGCAAGGCGAATTTGAGTGTGGTTGAAATGAGGGTTGTCTTCATGACCAGGTTGATTCGACCACCGGCCACAAGTGCAGCAGCAAGTGTGGGCGACACACAACGAAGCGCCATCGCGACGCATAAAGTCTGCGCCAGAGGTACAGCGGCTTCCCACTGAGTTCCGTAAAGCAACACGACAAGCGGTTGCGCCAGCACTGCCGTGAGTCCGATGATGAAAAGCGAGATCGATACGACGTTGCTCAGGATCAGGTTAAGTTTGCTTCGCACATCTTCGCCCGCTCTTTCAGCGTCAGCCAGATAGGGCAGCATCACGCCACGCAGTACGTCCTGCAGAAGCCGCTCGAATAGCTGGACATAACCCATTGCACGCGAGAACAGCCCCGTGCCTTCCATGCCCACCGTACGACCAAGCACAATGTCCGGCGCCGAACTTCCCGCTTCAGCGGCAATTGAAGAGACGCTGCTACGCATGCTGAAGGACAGCACGTGAGCCAATTCGGTCAGGTTTGGTTTCATGATAAAGCCAGCGGGGTTGGCAATCAGGGAACCCAATACCGTCGCCAGAGTGCCACAGACCGCCCCCCAGGCAAGGCTGATAAAACCGTACCCCATTGCTGCGAACAACACGGACGTGCCCGAGTGCACGATCGCACTCACCACCGTTATGAACATAATGACGCGAAAGTTCATCGCGCGACGAAGAAGAGCCATGCTGATCGATCCAAACGGGATCAGCGCGAAGTTGAGCGCCATCACCGTCATCACTTCGCCGACACCCGCTTCGTTGTAGAAAACCGCTATGGGTCCAGAAGCGAACCACAACGCCATCGCCAATACCCAGGCGACAAGAATCGTCACAGCAAATGCGGTTCCCAAACGGGCCTGCGTGAGATTTTGCTCCTGGATGACATAGGTCGACGTACCGAAATCGCGCAGTGTATGGGCAATCATGATCACGGCTGCACCAACGGAGTAAATACCAATCTCTCCTGGCGTAAGCAAGCGCGCGAGAACGACAGTCGCAAGTAACTGAATTCCCATGGCAAAGTATCGCGTGCTAAACGAGTAAGCGAGGGCGGTACGAATGGACATAGGTAAAAACTTATAAGGTGTAGGGTTGCGAAACTTTCAGATCGTGACTATTGCTTAGCTCTGGTGAACGTCTCCATCACTGACAAGACCATTCCGGCTCTTCATTCGTGGTTTGACCCGGTTTTCCGGGCCATATCAGCTTGGCTCATCCGTGATAACTGAGCAAGACACGCGTCACCAGTGCTCAGTTTCCATTATGATTTTGTCAATAACATTGGTCATGGTTTGGGCGATGGCGTGATCGGAGAGTTTTTCGTTAGCCACTTTTTTTGCTTTCTCGCCGAGTTTCCGTGCTTCCTGTGGATTACGCGAAATCCACAGCAGGGCTGTGGCGATCAGTTCAGGGTCGGAGTCTTCAATCAAAATGCCACAACCCTGCAAGTAGCGAGGTATATCAGAAATGGCTGTCGCAATGATGGGTATCCCTGCAAACATCGCATCCGTTAGTTTCGCAGGCATTTGCCCGTGAGATTCTGGCAATTCTTTTTGAGCCAGGACTGTTGCATCGCCAAGTGCTAAAAAATAGGGAATTTCAGAACTGGGCTGAGGAGGAACTCGAATAAGCAAATCTCCAAACTCGCCACAAAGCGAGTTGGTGTATTCATCATCCAGGCTGGCGCCAACAACAACGACCTTAATGCGATCAATGCCGCTTAAGCGGGCGCCTTGTAGTGTTTCGGTAATCCCTTTGTGCGCTCTTGGCGTTCCCACAAATATAACAACAAAAGAATCGACAATTCCAAGTGTGCGCCGTAGATTCTCGACCTTCAAAGAGTCTAACTCTACAGGGTGGGGTTTTAGTCCGTGAGGCACAATCGACCCGCCGTGAAGCTCTCGGAAGTTCTCGGAAACACAAAAAACATGATCGGCTTTACGCGTTAAAGCGTGCATTCCTAAAACAGTAAAATAGGTATCCGGATTCTTTAGGTTGTAGTGCACCATAGTTTTGAGCGTCGCACTTGCCGGCGGGCGAGTCATGGCGCGTTCATCATCATCGATGTCGACAATGACTGGCGTCCCCCGGAGTAATCGGTTGATCAGCGCAAGCCCGAAACTGGGAAGCCTTGTTTTGGAGGCAATTATCAAATCCGCCGTCTTCAGGTGCTTCCGCAACGTGCAAGCTGATTTCAGGAAGGAAAACCATCCGAGGAGCGGTGCACACCTAAGAGTGAATAATTCACCGCGAATAGGTGGCCAGAGGCCGGCGCCCCTGTCAAATCCGACAATCTCCACTTCATAGTAAGGCTCAAGTGCACGGTACAAGAGCAACGTCCTGTACATACAATTGCCAGAGACGTTATGTGAGATAAGAACAATTTTTCGTTGAGAAAGCATCATTATTTAGTGTGAACGTGTTTTGACTCAATCAATGAAAAACTCGAAAACCCTTGCCTCAAAACTCCTTGTGCGAGCGTTCCAGCCATTGCTTTTGACTGCGGCCTCGTGCTGCTCACCACGGATTGAGTGCATGAAGAAACTTCTCCAGTTGAATGATTCGTGTATCCCATGAATTTGCGCCGGCGACTGATTGCCGCATGTCATGGGAGGTCTGGTCGATTGTCGCAAGGGTCTCCTCGATCGCCAAACCCCACTGCTCGCTGTTTTCCACGATTCTCACAACATCAGCAAACGGCATGACCGACTCGACCGGGGCGCTTATGACCGGCAGGCCGCTAGCCAGGTACTCATGGAGTTTGAGCGGTGAGATGGCCGTCCACCAGCCATCGCCATTGGTGCGATAACACATGGTGTTGATGTCCATGTGGCCAACGTAGGCCGGCACATCGCGCCGGTCCTTCTGCCCCAGAAAATGAACATTGGGCAGCGCCTCACAGGCCTTGAAATGGGGGGCGTTGTAGTCGTCGGAAAGGAGTTCATTGCGTTCCACACGGCCGACCAGAATCCAGTGCCAATCGGTCCTCTCCCTGGCCAGCGTGGCGATCAGAGCGAGGTCAACCTTGCGGTTGATGGCACCGATGTACCCAAGTCGCGGATGCGGGATGGAGCGGAGGTCTTCCGGCTCGGGAAGTAGCAGCGCATTGGCAAAGGCCTCAACGTCCGCACCATTGGGCAAGACCTTCACTCGTGTGTCACCGAGACTGCGGGCAATGGCGTCGGATGAAGCGGTGATGAGTGCTGCCTGTTTGACCAATGCGACCTGGAACGCAGCCCTTTCTTCGGTCCATCCTGATTGACTGGCATAGGTGTCATACGCATGAAAGGCCACATCACACGGCTGAAGGTGCTCAATATAAGGATAGAACTGGGGGTCGAAAAGCAATGCGATGATGCGCTCATCTGGCCGTGCAACGGTGGATCGAATGAATCGGGCGTGTCGAGCCGTCGCAAGACGGTCAAAGAACGGCAAGCGCTTCCAACGGGCACCCAGACGGCCAGGAACGATGTCACGAATAGCGTCGCGATCTTCGACCCGGTTGAACAAGGGACTACCGTTCCAATGAGCTGACCCACGTTGCCACCAATCAAGCGGCCCAAAACTATAGGCTATTGGCCAGCCTCGTTTACCCAGGCGAGAAAGCAATTGTTGCCGGTTCATCCATTCCGGTTCGACCCATGGATGGCCCGCGAAAGCGACTATTGGCCTGAGGCGTTGACGTTGTTCGCCCATTATTGCGGCTTACTGATGACGTATCGAGCAGCTCCACTACCCGTGCTATTCGCTTCGTCCATCATCAAGGCATCCGCAAAAAACTTGGTGGCCCAATTTGGGTACTGCCATGGGTGATAGCCACCGTTGATGGGGTGCGAGCCCTTGATGGCGCCTAGAGTCTCGGTTTCCCCGCCGGCAATTTTCTGTGTTTGCTTGACGAATCCGAGTATCCGCGACGTAGCATCCCGGTATTTTTCTTCGCCGGTGATCTGGTAGAGGCGCCCCCAGTTGATGCCCAGCTGGCAATCACCGGTCAGGCACGACCACTGGACTGTTGGCTTCCATTGATCGTTAAAGCGCCCGGGCAGACGGCCATCGGCGGGCAGAGCCGCCAGCATGGCGTCGCCGATGACGCGGGCGGCTGCGAGAAGGTTTTGCCGGCCAGTGGCGTCGCCGATTTCAAGCAGGCCGCGCATGGCATAGGCAATGGTGTGGGTGAAGGGCTGGGTACTGTCCTGCAGGCAATTCTCGGCCAGCCATCCGCTGGCGTTGCGCTGAGTCATTGCCCATTCGGCGTTCTTCACGGCAGCATTGAGGTAGCGCCGATCTCCGGTTATGTCGTAGACACGGGCGAGGCTCCAGGCTGTACGGGTGTTGTAGGTGTTGATGTGTTTGCCGGTCATCGGGGAGCCAAACTTTCGCCAGCAGCCGTCGCCGTCCATGACGTCGATGAGCCAGTCGGCCGCACGGACCGCGGCTTGACGATAGCGTTCGTCGCCCTCCTCTTCGAACGCGCGCGCCCAGCCGAAAATGACCTGACCGGTATTGAAGATGGTCGGTCGGTCGGAATCGCCCAGTGCACCGGCGAGGACGCCGCCGGTGGGGTGCTGGATTTCAATTTCCCAGTCCGCCATGCGGCGGGCACGCTGGCGTGAATCACCGTCGCCACCCAGCGCAGCGTAGCGGTAGAGCGTGGGGATAATGTAGCCGGTGGTTTCCGGGTAAGACGGCGCCCAGTGCCGGGAACGCACCAGATAGGTTTGCGCGACGCCACCATTGCCGGTGACGTCCTGGGCATGTTTCAGCCAGGTGATCGCAGCGTTCAGATGAGTGCGATTGTCGGTCGGCCGGGTCAGGTCGAGTCCCC
>JANNNT010000257.1:0-10595 GCA_031398685.1 Rhodocyclaceae bacterium
AACAACCTGAGGAGAGACAAATGACAGACCCCCGCCTAGAGCGGTTTGAAGCGCGACGCGAAGAATTCAAACGGATGACCGACGCAGAGCTCAAGGAACGGTTCTGGGCGCTGTGCAACCAGGTCATCGAACCCATCGTCGATCTCGCCCAGACGCACACCAGCCCCTCCATCGAACGCGCCGTCCTGCTGCGCATGGGCATCGACAGCCTCAGCTCACACGGCGTTGTCGACCGCATCCAGGACGCCGGACTGCTGGGCCAAGGCGCCGGCCACATCCTCCTCAAGCTGGCCCAGAAGACCGGCACCGACGTCCGCCAGGCCGCCGCCGCCCTCCTCGAGAACAAAGACCTCCTGCACGGACTTTGTTCACCCACCGACGCCACGAGATAACGCCATGACCAAGCCCACCCTCGACCCCAACGTCAAACTCGACATCGAACAGCTCCTCGAAGGCCTCGAAAACTACCACCCCCCGCGCAAAGGCTGGACCTGGCGCACCGTCCCCGCTGAAGGCGTCGATATGGGCCCCTTCCACTTCCGGGACATGTCCACCCCGCTGAAGAACTCCATCGGCCTTCCGGCGTCCAAATACTTCGGCCACATCGACCCGCAGCCCAGCTGCGTGATCACCACCGAAATCGCCTCCGGCCGCTTCGAAGACGACATCCGCCGCATGCGCATGGCCGCCTGGCACGGCGCCGACCACCTGATGGTCATCCGCACCACCGGCCAGAGCCACATCGACGGCCTGCTTGAAGGCACCCCCGAAGGCACCGGCGGCGTCCCCATCACCCGCAAACAGATCCGCGCCACGCGCAAAGCCTGCGACCTGATCGAAGAAGAAGTCGGCCGTCCGATCAACTTCCACTCCTACGTCTCCGGCGTCGCCGGTCCCGAAGTCGCCGTCCTCTTCGCCGAAGAAGGCGTCAACGGCGCCCACCAGGACCCCCAGTACAACGTCCTCTACCGCAACGTCAACATGTACCGCTCCTTCGTCGACGCCGCCGAAGCCAAACGCGTCATGGCCGGCGCCCGCATCTTCCAGATTGACGGCGCCCACAACGCCAACGCCACCGCCAAAGCCGGCTGGCTGGTCATGCCCGAACTGATGGTCCAGCACGGCATCAACAGCGCCTTCTCCGTCGCCGCCGGCATGGACAAAAGCCTGATCGGACTGTCCACCGTCCCGCCCAACGCCCCGCCGGCGCCCAAACTCTGGTACGACCTCCCGTACGCCGTCGCCCTGCGCGACTTCTTCAGCGACTACAAGATGCGCGCCCAGCAGAACACGCGCTACATCGAAGCCGACATCGAAGAAGCCGTGCGCACGCACACCGTCGACACCCTCATCTCCATGCTCACCCGGGCCGACATCCAGTCCACCATCACCCCCGACGAAGGGCGCAACGTCCCCTGGCACTACAACAACATCCGCGGCATCCAGACCGTCAAACAGACCTGGGCCGCCCTCGACGGCATCAACGAACTCCTGACCCTCAACCACGCCGGCCCGCTCGGTGACATGGTGCGCGACATCAAGGAACGCGCCGTCGCCTTCCTCGAAGAAGTCGTCGACATCGGCGGCTACTTCGCCGCCGTGGAGCAGGGCTTCTTCGTCGACTCCGCCAAATACCCCGAACGCAACGGCGACGGCATCGCCCGTGACGGCAAGGGCGGCGTTGCGGCGGACACCATCCTGCGGCGCGACGCCGACTACTACGCCCCCGTCTGCAGCCACTTCGGCCACAACCACCTGCCGGCCGGCGTAAGTAAAGCCTGCGACCCGATCGGCGGCTGCACCCTGTGCGACCCGGAAAAGATCGTCTTCATCGACGAACTCGACCCCGAAGACACCTGCCACAAACGGCTCGAACAGAGCTTGCCCTACCGCAAAGGCAACCTGATCAAGCCCGAAGCCGAATGGGCCGGCGACGGCACCGTCCTGATCCAGCTCTTCGTCCCGCAGAACGAAGACATCGCCCCGGCCTACGCGCTCGAAATGGCCAAGAAGATGGGCCTGCTCGACCCGCAGGTGATCAACACCATGATCATGCAAGCGGCCGAAGGCTGTTTCGTCGAAGTCAAAGGCAAGGTTGCCTTCGACATCGACAAGAGCACCCTGAAGATCCCGGAAAAGGAAATCATCCTGCCCGAAGACGAACTGCGCGAGGTCGTCAAGAAACTCGGCATCAAGATCGTCGCCGGCACCGTCGGCGAAGACGAACACAGCGTCGGCATGCGCGAGATTCTCGACATCAAGCACGGCGGGATCGAGAAGTACGGCGTGAAATACCACTACCTGGGTACCTCCGTGCCCCTCGGCAAACTGGTGGACGCCGCCATCGAGACCGGCGCCCAGGCCATCCTGATCTCGACCATCATCAGCCACAACGACGTGCATCGGACGCAGATGAAGAAACTGGCCGAACTGTGCCAGGAGAAGGGCGTGCGCGACCAGCTCGTGCTGATCGCCGGCGGCACCCAGGTGAACCAGGACATGGCCCGGGAAACCGGCCTGGACGCTACCTTCGGCCGCGGCACCAAGGGCATCCAGGTGGTCAACGCCATCGTCAAGGTGCTCAAGGCACGTGGGGTCGTGTAAAACGCAACCCCCCAAATATTTGGACACCATGTTCCAATGGGTGGGGGTAATTCGATTGAATCTGGAGTTTTAAAGATGTTCTTCAGCACGCCACGTCTTGAAATCTATCCCGAACGGATTACGACCAACGCCCAGACCGTGATCAAGGCCTGTCATGACCACGGGGCCAAGGTGGCCTGCGTTACCAAGGTGACCTGCGCCCATCCCGCGATGGTGTCGGCCTACGAGCGAGGCGGTGCCGACATGATCGCGGATTCGCGGATCATGAACCTGATGTCTTGGCCGACACCGGTATCCCGTTGCCACTCATGCTGCTGTTGATTCCCGCCCCGAGCCGGGTCGCAGACGTGGTACGTTGTGCCGATGTGACACTCAATTCCAGCCTGCAGACCATCCAGCTACTGTCCGAGGCCGCTCAGTTTTTGAACAAACGGCACCAGGTGATCGTGATGGTGGATGTTGGTGATTTGCGTGAAGGCGTGTGGCCGGATGGTGCCATTGGCCTGGTCAAGGGGGCTGCCAGGCTCCCGGGTATTGACGTTATCGGCCTGGGTTGCAATCTGGCCTGCTATGGGGGCGTGATTCCCAGCGTCGATAACATGAACGCGCTGATCGAGATCCGTGATGCCTGTCGCAAGGCGACGGGACTTGACTTGGCTACGCTGTCTGGCGGCAACAGTTCGAGCCTTCCGCTCCTGGCTTCCGGACAGATGCCGAAGGAAATTAACCACTTCCGGCTGGGTGAATCGATCGCCCTGGGGCGCAACGTGCTGGATCGCTCGCCGTGGCCGGGAACCCGTCAGGACACCTTCAGGCTTGTGGCGGAGGTGGTGGAGATTGAGCGCAAGCCCTCGGTGCCGATTGGTAATCGCGGTCAGAATGCCTTCGGGGAGATCGGTGAATTCAAGGATCGCGGGGTACGCCTGCGCGCCATCTGCAACCTAGGGCGTCAGGATGCTGCCATTGATGGCCTGAAGCCCGAGGACGAAGGGGTCATCGTTGTTGGTGGTAGCAGTGACCACCTCATTCTCGATGTGGAGGAGGCTCGGCAGAAGGTGGAAATGGGTCAGGAGATTGCCTTTTACCCCAACTATGCCGCCTTGCTGGCGCTGTTTACCTCGCCTTATGTCCAGAAGGTCGTGGTACAAGGCTGAAAACGGGGTAGGTGATTACACTCAGCTTGTTGACAGCAGAATACTGGTTTCCGTATTGGCAACACCCTCGATACAGCGGATGACATTCAGCACCTTGTCGAAAGACTCCAGAGAGTCTACGCGCAACTCGGCCACGATGTCCCAGCGGCCATTGGTGGTATGCAGGGAGTACACGCTAGGGTGCCCGCGCAAGGCGCGGAGAACCTCTGAGGCTCGGTTGCCCTCCACCGCCAAGGTCATTAAGGCGCGGATACGGTGGGCTTCAGCCGTATGTTTGAGGCGTAGCGTGTAGCCTTGGATCGTGCCCTCTTTCTCTAGGCGCGCCAGCCGATTTTGTACCGTAGAGCGTGCCACCCGCAGCTTCTTCGCCAGTACGGCCACCGGCATACGGGCGTTGTCACGTAGTAGGCCAATCAGTTCACGATCAGTGTCGTCCATGGTATGTAGTGTGGGCAATTAGGTTGTTGGAGTGGGCAATTTGTACAGGAATGCAGCAATAAGAGCCAAATTGTACTCTTCCGTATGGCTAAAGGCGCGGGGATAATTTGTTCCACTGCAAAAACACAGCATTCAGGAGCGTCATGACTTTCATCCGTTCTATTCAGCTTTAAGGGGTCTTAGTGATGATCCGCATTCATGACTTCACGCCCAATCCACAATCCATCCAGCACTACGGAAAACACGCCAATCCCAGCGCAATGGTCAGGGTGTTGATTCAGGCACAGGAGATAGCACTGTGAGCTTAGTTTCTTCTGACAATCCATCTCTACGCGGTGTCAGTCTCATCGGCGTCCCTACTGATATCGGTGCAGGGACCATAGGTGCCCGCATGGGTCCGGAAGCCTTGCGCGTCGCTGGCGTTTCGCAGGCAATTGCCCAGTTTGGCATAGACGTCAAAGACTGTGGTAACCTCTCCGGTCCAGCCAATCCCTGGCAAGCGGCGGTGAACGGGTTCCGTCATTTACCTCAGGTTGTCGAGTGGAACCGGACCTTGCATGACGCCATGTACGCCGAACTGAAAGCCGGGCGCATGCCCATCATGCTTGGTGGCGATCACTGCCTGGCCATGGGCTCCATCAGTGCGGTGGCACGGCATTGCCGTGAGGTGGGAAAGAAGCTGCGTGTCTTGTGGTTTGATGCCCATGCCGACTTCAATACGGCTGTGCTCACGCCCAGTGGCAATATCCACGGTATGCCGGTCGCCTGTCTGTGTGGACACGGCCACCCGGATTTGATCGGAATTGGTGGCCACGTGCCTGCGCTCAATCCAAAAGACATTCGTCAGATCGGCATTCGCAGCGTGGACGAGGGCGAGAAACGGCTGGTTCACGACATCGGCATTGAGGTGTTCGACATGCGCTACATCGACGAGATGGGTATGCGCCATACGATGGAACTGGCCTTGGCGCTGGTCGATGCCAACACCCATTTGCACGTGAGTCTGGATGTTGATTTTCTCGATCCTGCCATCGCCCCGGGCGTCGGCACCACCGTGCGCGGAGGTCCTTCCTATCGCGAGTCGCAGTTGTGCATGGAGATGATTGCGGATACCGGATACCTGGGATCACTCGATGTGGTTGAGCTAAATCCCGCTCTGGACATCCGCAACCAGACCGCCGAATTGGCTGTGGATTTAATCGAGAGCCTGTTTGGCAAAAGTACCCTAATGCGCGTGCATTGATGTCGCATTTGGACCAAAGAACACCTTGGGTGTCGGTATCACTTCGCCAAGCCTTTTCTGCCTGATAACTAGAGTCGAATGCTGGTAAAAATGTTCGGATTCGCTCAGGCTTTTCGGGGTTGATCATTATCAAAGTACTATTTTTATGTGAGACGACTTCGATAATGAGTCAGTATTTGTTTTCTAAAAAATTATATGGAGGAAGCTTTCAAGGAGTAGCCACACTCTCCTCATGACGCTTTTGCACGTTGCACTTGAATACCCAACAATAAAAATTCCAGTTTGTTTCTCACTAGTCTTTGGTAAATGGTTTCTCGCACCTTTAAAGCACTTTACTTAATACGCGCCTGCGTTAGCTGGCAAACACAAGGAGCAGGGATATGGGCAAGGTAACTGTTATTGAACAGGTTTCGGGACAAGATTCGTTCTTTCAACGATTGATACGAACCAAGTCGGCCGACTCTGAGTTAGATGGGCACTTGGAGCCGCACCAAGGCTCAGATAAAGGCATTGAGCGATTAGAGCATGATGCCTTGGAGCGTACGATGGGTGTATTCCCCCTAACCATGATCGGTGTCGGCGCAACAATCGGGACGGGGATCTTCTTTACGATGGTCGAAGCAGTGCCTAAAGCAGGCCCTTCGGTGATTCTTTCATTTCTCATTGCGGCGCTGACTGCTGGCTTGACGGCATTTTGTTACGCTGAACTTGCCGCCAGAATTCCTTCGTCCGGTTCGTCCTACTCTTTCGCCTATGCCACCGTTGGCGAGTTTGCGGCCTACATCGTAGCGGCCTGTCTGTTGCTTGAATATGCCCTGGCCGCCAGCGCGACGGCGATAGGCTGGTCTTCTTACCTGAACCATTTCCTGACCAATAGCATCGGCTGGCAAATCCCGGAAATGTTGCGAACGCCATTGATAGGCATGAAAGATGGCGCGGCGGTGATAAATTCAGGGTCTTTCAACTTGCCTCCGGTGATTCTGGTGGCCTTGTGTTGTGTCATGTTGCTGAGAGGCACGAAAGAATCGTCGACTTTGAACTCCGTCATGGTGTTGATCAAGTTAGGGATCCTGGCATTCTTCGTGGTGATCGCATTCTCGGGTTTCAACGCCGAACACTTCACGCCGTTCTTCAACACGGATAACAGCAAAGGTCTGGCCGGTATGGCTGGGGTGACTGCGGCAGCCGGAACCGTGTTCTTTTCCTTTATCGGTCTTGATACGGTCGCTACGGGTGGTGCTGAAGTAAAGAATCCCCACCGCAGTGTTCCCTTGGCCATTTTTGCGGCGCTGTTCATCGTCACGGCGTTTTACATGATGGTTTCGATTGCTGCGGTTGGAGCGCAGGAAGCCGGCAAGTTTGCCGGTCAGGAAGCGGGGTTGGCCGTGATTCTGCAAGACGTGACCGGCAAGGCGTGGCCGGCGCTGCTGTTGTCCTTGGGCGCGGTCATTTCTGTGGCCAGCGTGACTTTGGTGACCATTTACGGACAGACCCGCATTTTGTACGCGATCAGCAAGGACGGTCTGATTCCAGCTTCATTCCATCACGTGAGTGAGCACACCAGGGCACCGGTCAGTAACACCATCATCGTCTGTATCGCGATTGCCATTGTGGCCGGGCTTGTTGATTCGGGCTTCCTTTGGGATATGGTCAGCATGGGTACCTTGACGGCATTCATCATCGTCTCGATTGCCGTTCCCGTAATGCGGGCCAAGGGAATTGGCGCAGATCAGCCTGGCTTCCGTGTGCCGTTTGGCCCTTATCTGTTTCCTGGCTTGAGCATCGCGTCCTGCCTGTACATCCTGAAGGATTTGTCGGCCTCCACGTACCACACGTTCTTTATCTGGATGGGTGTGGCGCTTGTTGGCTATTTCCTGTATGGCATGCGTAAATCACGTTTGAATAAACAAAAATAAACGCTGGCTGGCCTGGGCATTGCCGCCTTGTGCAGATCATTAGAGGTGGCAATGCAGGGGCTGTAGTCAGTGTGCTTAACCGTATTGGAGAAGTTGTATGCGGCAAGAAAACGTAAGAGTTGTTATTTGGGGCTTTGGCGCGATGGGGAGCGGCATGGCCGAGGTACTGATGCGCAAGAAAGGCGTCGATGTTGTCGGCGTTTGCGATATCCACCCTGAACGGGTTGGGAAAAGCATCTTTGACCTCCTTGGCATCCCGCGGAATGAGCGCAAGGATGTGTTCGTCCAAGGCGATATCAACAAGGTAATCAGTAAAGGGTCGGCCGATGTGCTCCTCCTGGCGACCGACAGCTTTACGCGCAAGACCTTCGACAAACTCAAGCTGATCATTGAGCTGGGGATCAACGTCATTTCCACGGCGGAAGAAATGTCGTATCCCAAGGCCAACGAGCCGGAACTGGCGGCTGAAATCGACCGTCTCGCCAAGGCCAACGGCGTCAGTGTCCTGGGTACCGGAATCAATCCGGGTCTGATCATGGATCTCCTGGTCATTCTGATGACCGGGGCTTGTACCGATGTCGAGTACGTCAAGGCCGAGCGTGTCAATAGCCTTTCACCCTTCGGCCCAGCCGTCATGGAAGAGCAGGGCGTTGGCATTACGCTTGAGGAATTCAACAAGCAGTCTGCTGCAGGGCATCTCGCCGGTCACGTGGGTTTCAAGGAATCCATCAACATGATCTGCGATGCCATCGGCTGGAAGCTTGACAAGGAAGTTGAGCAGACGATGGATCCCATCGTCTCCAACGTGCTGCGCAAGACCAAGTACGCCGAAGTCCTGCCCGGCAATGTTGCAGGGTGCACCATGAAGGGTTTTGGTACGGTTGACGGCAAGCTGGCCGTCGAGATGATCCATCCGCAGCAAATCGAACCCCAGCTCGAAGGGACCGATACGGGCGACTACGTGGTGATCAAGGGTACTCCAAACATCAATCTGGCCAACAAGCCTGAGGTTCCCGGCGGAATCGGCACCATTGCGATGTGCATCAACATGATCCCGCAGATCATCAATGCCCGTCCGGGGCTGCACTCCATGATCGACCTTCCCGTGCCGCGCGCCATCATGGGCGACATGCGCGAACAGATCTATGAGTGACGTGCATCGGCCGTGAATAAGTAGCCATAGGCTCGGCCCATGGCCACTTATTCACCCGTTGTCGCGATTTCACTGTGAAAGCCTGGTGGGCGCGGAGCTGTATTCCGAGTGCTTCGGCCTTCGTGGTGCTTTCTATTATTCGAGGACTAAACCATGAGCAAGATTGCCAACAAAGGGACCTGGGTTGAGATCGAGCGCGTGCTGCTCAAGCCCGAAGAACGCTCTCCCAACCTTCCGGAAGACACTCGCAAGTGCCCGTACGTCCTGCGCGTCTCCGGATTCCTGCAGGAGGCTGCCGAGCTCGGGGACCAGGTAAAAATTCTTAGCATCATCGGGCACGAACATAACGGTGTGTTGAGGGTCATCAGTCCCAGCTACAGCCACAGCTTCGGGGCGATCGTCCCTGAACTTCTGACCATCGGAATACAGGAGTGATCATGAGTGCAGTCACCCGCGACATGTCTTTCGCCGCCGTTACGGCGCGCAAGAACGAGATCATGAAGGCGAGTTTGGGCATCGATTTCACGGATTTCATCCAGAGCCCGATTGCCTTTGACTACGAGCGAATGATGGGCGAGACGGGCTACAGCCTTGACGACATCGCCCGCATACAGTTCGACAGCAAAGTGGGTAATACGCCGCTTTTCGAGCTGAAGAACCTCACCGAAGCCGTTCGCGCCTTCGCCGGGCCCGGCAAGGGCGCCACGATCCTGGTCAAGGATGAAGCCGCCAACGCCTCGGGATCGTTCAAGGCTCGCCGTGCGTCGATCAGCGCCTTTGAGGCGCACAAGAAAGGCTATAAGGGCATGGCCGCCGCGTCCAGTGGTAACTACGGTGCCGCTGTGGCCAGCCAGGCGGCGATGCGCGGCCTGAAATGCATCATTCTCCAGGAAGTCTTCGACAGCCGTTACGTCGGTCAGCCGGAAATTCTGGAGAAAAGTCGTGCCTGCGAAGCCTATGGTGCCGAAGTGCAGCGCCTTTCCGTGGGGCCGGAGCTTTTCTATCAGCTCCTGATGACCCTGGAAAACACCGGTTTTTTCAATGCCAGTTTGTACACACCCTTCGGTATCAAGGGTGTGGAAACACTGGGTCTGGAAATCGCCGAACAGGTTCGTACGCGCTATGGCAAGGATCCCGACGCGGTTGTCATCACCCACGCGGGCGGCGGCAATCTCACTGGTACGGCACGTGGCCTGCTCGCCGCCGGCTGCGACAAAAGCCGCATCGTCGCCTGCTCGGTCGATCTGGCCGGCCTGCACATGGCCTCCGACACCGACTTCAACCGGAAATCCTTTACCACCGGGCATACTGGCTTCGGCGTGCCCTTCGCCACCTGGCCCGACCGCGTGGACGTGCCCCGGAACGCCGCACGCAGCTTGCGCTACATGGACGAATACCAGCTCGTGACCCAGGGCGAAGTCTTCTACGTAACCGAGCTCCTCACCAAGCTCGAAGGCCTGGAGCGTGGTCCCGCCGGGAACACCAGCCTGACGGCGGCCGTCACCCTGGCTCGCCAGATGGACCGCGACCAGATCGTGGTCGTGCAGGAGACGGAATACACCGGTGCCGGCAAGCACCACAATCGCCAGCTTTCCTTCGCCCGTGAGAACGGCATCGATGTCCGTGTGGGCGATCCGCGGGAGAGCGTTCCCGGTAAGTCCATCGTTATCCCCGAGCGCCTGGATCAAGTTCGCGGCATGGTTCAGGACATGGACAAGCTGCGTATGTCCTACCTCAAGAACGCCATCAAGGCGCATCCGGTGGAGCACTGGAATGATGGCGACTATGCCTTCGTCGCCGCAGATCTCAAGAAAGACGTGGCCTGGGTGAAGGCGGCGCTCGAGTAGGCGGAGCGGGACGCGCGGAGGACGATAGAGGGATCGAGACGGGCCGAGAAGCGCGTGAGCGGGGACGGTTTTGTTGTTCTTGGCGCACGTGGGTAACTGAACAACCTGAGGAGAGACAAATGACAGACCCCCGCCTAGAGCGGTTTGAAGCGCGACGCGAAGAATTCAAACGGATGACCGACGCAGAGCTCAAGGAACGGTTCTGGGCGCTGTGCAACCAGGTCATCGAACCCATCGTCG
>JANNNT010000265.1:0-22971 GCA_031398685.1 Rhodocyclaceae bacterium
CCATCCGGTTGGATTCGCCAGCGCGCTCGCCGAGGCCGAAGTACATTTCGTCCGGTTCTCGTTTCAGGTAGTGGTAAACCTTGTCGTCCCACCAGCCGAAGTTGTAGCTCTGCGTGGAGCGGTCGCTGGCAGCCGTATGCCAGGTTCCATTCACCCTGGATTCCCAGCGGCAGAAGAAACCGCTCAGTTCGATGTTCAGACGGATGCGTTGCGTGGCGATGCACAGCGAATCGGCCGTTTGCGTGAGCCGGTAGTTCGGTAGCGCAAAACCGGTGAGGTCGAAACGATCGCGGCCGGTGAAGTCGACATCCTCTTCGCCCGGGGCAATGGCCCAGGTTCGCGGGAAACGGAGAACACCCTTGGGCAGGAGCATGACGCGAACGATGTCCTCTTCGAGGATGAAGACATGGGCGATGTGCCCTTCGGGGCTTTGCAGCAGGAGATGGTTGTTGTCCTGCGAGACAAATGAAAAAACCGGATTTCTTGACATGGACATGGTGTATTCCTGGGCAATGCGTTCGCGTCGCGGTGAGTTTGCCAGAGGGTATCGTTTGCCCCGTCCTGGCATCCGCCGAGCAAGGGGTTGCGTTGGCTGGCTTGGTGCGACAAAAATATCAATGCCTCGTGTGGCAATCAACCGAATTCATTGGTAATATTTTCATCGCAAATTGGTTTGTTGGGTAATTTCTATTCTACTGATTGAAATACAAGGATTTTGTTCGCGCGCAAGAATTTTCATTTAGTTGTCTACTGAGGAGCTGCCATGGGCGGAAAGTTGAAGATCCGTGAGATCGCGGCACAGACCGGTGTGTCGATCAGCACCGTGTCGCGTGTGCTGGCGGGTAAATCGAACACCAGCGCCCGGGCCAAGCAGGCCGTGCTGGAGTGTGCCAAATCTCATGGTGTGCTTACCGACATGTCGGCAGGGCGATTGCTGTTCAACAACGTGACTGTCTTCGCTCCTTCGCGGGCGTTCGACGTGCGCACCGACATCTTTTACTACAAGGTGGTGCAGGGAATACGCAATGCAGTGGAGCTTCATGATGTGCGCATCAGTTACTGCGCGATAGAGGAAAACGACAGCGATGTGCCACTGTTTCTGAAGAAACTAAGCGATCCTGGGTGCGAGACGGCGATCATCATCGGCATCGATGATCTGCGCGTGCATGAAGTTGCGGCCGATGTCGGAAAACCCTGCGTGCTGGTCAATTGCCGGGACAGAGGAATGCGGCTGGACATGGTGTCGCCCGATCACCTCATGATTGGCGAGTTTTCGGCCCACTACTTGATCGAACAGGCGCATCGCGAGATCCTGACGCTGATGTGCCTGCGGCGCAGAACCATGGAGCAACGCCTGGAAGGTGTACGTGAAGCTTTTTCCGATCACAACATGCCGTTCGATGACAGGCGTCATCTGGTGACGACATCCGGTTTCGGTGCAGAAGAGGCGCGGGAGGCCATTGCCGCCTATTTTTCCGTGCGTTCCCGCGAACAATATCCGACTGCGATTCTGGCCGGTGGGGATTTCATGGCCGTGGGAGCGCTGGAAGCGCTGGAGACGCTCGGTTTGTCCGTTCCCAATGACGTTTCCATCATGAGCATGGATGGCTTCAATCTGGCGGAAATTCACGATGTGCCACTGACCTCCGTACATGTGCCGCGCGATGAACTCGGTCAGGAAGCGTTGCGCCTGTTGCAGCAACGCATGTCACGACCGAACGCGCCGAGCAGCAATCTGTTGCTCGGCGGCCGGCTGGTGGTGCGCAGTTCGGTCAAGCGCCTTGGCAGTCGCAAGGTAAAAGCGGCGGTCAGCACCAGAAACCACGGCTTGTACGGCGATTGATCCTGAAAACCTTGCCTTTGCGGTAAGCTTTTTTCTGACTGTTCGGCAGACCTGCCGGTGAGGAAGGGACGACGGAATTTGCGAGACGCAGGTCAGCCGAGGGTGTTGGGTTGACCGAGCGCTGGGCTGCGCTGCTTTTCGAGAAAGCGAGTCACGCGCGAACGCATGGCAGGCGTTTCCTGATGGCCGCAATCATCGATCCATTGCTGCCAGTTTCTTGTGTGGCCGAGTGATGCATAGGCGGCCTTCAGGGCGGCGTTGATGCTCGCGACTCCGGCGGGTGGTGTCAGCGGGTCGTTTCTTCCGATCAGCGAAAGATGCGGTCGCGGCGCGATCAGCGCGCTGATTTCTGCTGCGCTGAATTCGGTGAGCAAGCCCGGGACGAAGAAGTACTCGCCATGCAAATCAAAGCTCCCGTCGGCAAGCAAGGCATCGTAGTCAGAAAGGCAGCACAGATCGATGCAGGCTGAAATGCCTGGCTCCAGGGCGGCGGCCCAGATGCCCATGGTGCTGCCCATTGAAAGTCCAAGGGCCGTCACCGGAAGTTCCTGGAATCCGTCCTGAGCGCGCAACCATTCGAGGGCAACAAGCGAATCATGAACGCGGTAGCCCCAAAGCGTCTTGCCTTCCCACAGCAAACGTTTGACGGTTGCGCGCTCGCTATTCTTTGAGCGCTCACCGAAACACCAGTGGTCGATGGACAGGACGGCGTACCCCATCGCGGGTAACACTTCGCCATAAGGCGGAGTTTGCAGAGAAGGACGGCCATTGAGTAATTCGTCTTTTCCGGTATCGAAGCGGTGGCCATGCGCGTGACAGTAAAGAACGACGCCGCGCGGCGGACGATGCAAGGGGCGTAGCAGTAGGGCGGGGACAGGCTGCTCGCTGTTAAGGTTGAGCAGCCAGCGTTCGATACGGGCGCAGGTTGCCTCCCTCGTATCAAGCAGTTCTCCACTCGGAGCGGCGTCAAACCGCGGACGTGGCCCGAGCAAACGCCATAGCTCAGTCCGGCGCCTTTCTGTTGCTTCCTGGTCGCCAAGCCAGCTCCAAGGTTTCATGGTTCGTTCCTGATCACTCAACTACAGTTTGTAACGATAATAGAGAACTCGGCATCCGGATGTTCCGATTAACGGACAGGGTAATGGACTAAAACTGTCCTGTGTCCATTTTATCGAGTAAGGCGGATAGGTCAGAGCCAAGGTTCACTGGCTAGGGTCTGTTGACAATAATGCGAGCCAGATAACGGCGGCAGCGAAGGCGACGAAGGACGAGAATCGCTCGGCGAGTTTGTCGTAGCGGGTGGCGATACGGCGAAATTGCTTGATACGGCAGAAGAAAAGCTCAACGAGGTTACGGCTCTTGTAGTGGTGCTTATCGAACTCACGTTGAACGAGGCGATTACTGCGTGGTGGAATGACCGCTTCAATTCTCCTGCCCATGGAGCAAGGCAGGCTGAAAGCCAGTGGGTTGAAGAGCGCAGTTGATATCCCGTGGAAGCTGCGTGGGCTTTATTGATCAGACTTGGCTGGGCAGGGTATTTTGCGGGCCTCGCCAGTGGTGCTCCACTCGTACGGACGAAGGTGGCGGCCTTCGGCTTCGATTTCGCCGCTTGCACGGAATACAATCCGGCCGTAGTCGGGGTCTTCAATTACAAAGTCGCCGTCCTTCTCCTTGACACTCAGAGCGGCAAAGCGAGCGCTGAAGAACTCCAGGTCGCCGATGGCATTGTCGTCGCCAAGCCGGATGAGCCAGCGCGCTTTTCTGCCGGGAAGTCTGATTTCGCAATTCCGGGTCGGGCCGGTGGTGAGCAGTTCAAACGGCTGGCTGCCCATGATCAGCGCCATGCCACGGCCGGATCGGAAGGTTAGTGAATTGCCTTCCAGTTTGATCTCGTCAAACGCATCCGTCGGCAGCCAGGCATGGGAGAAATCGGGTTGTCCCTCGTGGATGTCGAAATCAAGCACGGCAAGTGCTCGGTACTGGTGAACTCTGGGTAGCGTGCCGCAGCCACCCCAATAGGATGGACGGCCAAAACCGGACTGTATCGTTTCTCCCGGATGGTTAATCCAGAACTGCGCCTCGGGCTGCTCACCGAGTCGAAGATGCAAACAGGTTTCCTGGTAGCCCCATTGCCCCCAGCGATAGCCGGCAATCGATCCCATGGCGATATGCTGCGTCTTGTAGTGGTAGAGCGCAGCGATGCGATTTTCGCCTTGCGAGAAACACCATTCGAGCGCATCGTCTCCCTGATAGAGGGCGATGCCAGACAGTTCTTCCGGTATGCTGAAGCCGTAATCACGCATCAATACCGCCAGTTGTGGCAGAGCGTGAAAGCGTCCGCCGTACCAGCCTTTGCCCCAGATGAGTCGGGCGATACCCGATAGTTCCAGAGAGCGTCCAGCGCGCAGCGTGTGCTCGTACGATCTCCCCTGCGATGCGGTAATCAGCCCCTGATGCGACGAACGAGCCACGAGTTCGAGCAGGCGCACGATGCCGGCGCGGGCGCGATCCCTAATGGCCAGGTCGGGCGCCAGCGCGGCCAGTGCCGTCAGGCCCTTGAGATCGATGGGGAAGTAGGGCGCGGAATTCCACTCGGCCATTTCCCAGGTTTCGAAGTGATCCAGCCAGCCGATAATCCGTAGGCAACCGGTGGCGGATTGCTCCGCGCCTTTTCGCCCTGAGCGAACGAAGATGGCCTCCGGGAACAGCGAGCCGGCAAGGTAGGCGGCGGTGTGAAAGAGCAGGGCGTGGTTTTCGGAGAAATACCACTGGACGTCGTTGCCCGGTTCGTCCATCCAATAACGGAAATTGAGGATGGCGGCATCGACCTGGGTGCGTACGGCGGGGGCGATGGCGTCGCCATAAGACATACGGCACCACAGCAGCGGCACCAGCGTGAAGTCGGCGCAGTCGTGGCAATCGATGACGGCGGGCAGGGCTTCTGCAATCATGGCGTCGGTGTCCGCGCCGGCTCTCCCGCTGGCAAGGCGCGCAAGGGCGCGTACGCTGCTCCGCTCGCTGTGCTCGGAGACGACAGTCAATGCTTCGTCGATCCGTTCGGCCAGTTGGGCGGGGGCGATCCCCTGGCGTTGCGTCGGGCAGATTTCGACGCCGAGCACGCGTGACGCCGAAAACTTGCCGATGTTCAACGTCATGCGGAAGTGGCGGAAATCTGCCGGAATGGTGTCGACGGGCGCGATGACGAGCCGCGTTTCGCCCTGGCGCAGGCGTGTGTTGAAGGTGACCGGCTCCAGCGAGATGAAATCGCCGGTGACGGTGGTGGTGACTTCGATATCCGCCGGCGCGGCAAACGGGAAGACAACCGTCACATCACCGGAAAAATAGGCGGGGCGGTCGAACGCCATGTCGTCGAGCATGGCTTCGATGTCGTGGGCCAGAGTCGCTTCGATGGGGACGGGAAGCGCCACGCTGGCACGAACGCCGGACAGATAGTCGAGCTGGAAGAAGAAACGGGTGTCGCGCTCGGCCAGATCATCGAAGTAAATCCGGATTTCGTTCATACCCTTGCGTAGAGCGACCGTCACCTCGTGCGCTTCCTCCAGATTGCGCTGGTAGTCGGCGCTCCACAGCACTTCCAACTCGGCGACGACGAGCAGAGCGCCGCCGCAGGTGATCAGGCGCAGCCGGGCTTCGCCGGCTTCTTCCGCCGCGATGAAGGTTCTCGCCCAGGCGGCGATACGCGTCGGGCGGAACCAGAATCCGGACAAGTCCACGCGGCTGGAGCCGAACGGGTGCCACCAGCGCACAAGCGCGCAGTCGGCCATGGGAATTGGCTGCCGGCCACGGTAGTCGCGCACAAAATCCGAACGGCACGGGTATTCGTGCGGGATGAAGTTCTTGTGCGTGGTCAGAAAGAAGAAGGGGTCCATCTCGCCGTGCATGGTGCGTGGCGGAACGTCATAACGTTCCTGCGTTATTTCGGAGAGCTGCCAATGACGGATGGCTTCTCCGCTGGCGATGGGGATGATCCGATGGTGATTTTCGGGCATGGCTTGATTTCTCAATTACAAGAGGTTGGCGACGGCAACCGGGATAACGTCCGTGTATTCCTGGTTTTCGCCGGTCATTCCCCAGACGAACGCGTAGGGTCCCGTGCCGACGCCCATGTGGATCGACCAGGAGGGGGAAATCACGGCTTCGCAGTCGGCGACGACGAGATGGCGCGTCTCGTCGGGGCGTCCCATCAGGTGGATGACCCGGTCTTCCGGCGCCAGATCGAAGTAGAGGTAGGTTTCCATGCGGCGCTCGTGCAGGTGCGGCGGCAGGGTATTCCAGTCGCTGCCGGGTTCGATGTCGGTGATGCCCATCATCAGCAGGCACGACGGCGCAACCTCGGGATGAATGTACATGGCCAGGCGGCGGACGTTGCAACGACGGCTTTCGCCCAGCGTGAGCAGTTTGGCCTCGCGGCGCGTTATCAGTCGGTGCGGATGCGTGACCCCGGCCGGCACGCAATTGAGGTAGAAACGCGCGGGATTTGCCGTGTCGGCGCTGGCGAATTCGACGTCCTGCGCTCCGCAACCCAGATACAGTACGTCGCGGTTTTCCATGGCGAAGCGCTGACCATCGACGGTGACTTCTCCGCGTCCGCCGAGATTGGCGACGCCCATTTCCCGCGCCGAGAGCAGGAAAGGCGTGCCGATGTCGGCGCCGGAACCCAGGTGCAGCGGCTTCGGTACGGGAGAACAGCCGCCGACGATCATGCGATCTTCATGGCTGTAGACCAGCCGCACGCTGTCCGACGGGAACAGGCCGGACACCAGGAAGTGCGAACGCAGGCTGGCCGTCGTGTAGTGCTCGATGTCCTGCGGCGCGCCGCAATGCAGAATTCCCAGGCTCATTTTGCGGGTTCCTTCGCGTCGTGGTGCCGGGCGCCTTCGGCCAGGCAGAGAATGGCCAGCGCCTGGCCGTAGCCGGTGGGCTGGAGCGGAATGTCCTTGTAGAACTGGAGGTCGCGTCCCATGCGGGTTCCGTAGGAGACGTTCAGCACCGTGCCGATTTCGTCGATGTTGCGGCGTACCGCTTCCAATGCGCGCTGACCCGCTTCGCGCCAAGCCGGGCGGCCAATGCCGAGACGTGCCGCCTTGAGCAGGCCGTAACCGAAGCCGGCGGTTGCCGAAATTTCCTCGTACGAGGTCGGGTCGTCGAGCAGGGTATGCCACGCGCCGCTCGGCGCCTGCAGGCGCAGCAGCGATTCGACCTGTGCCTCAAGGCAGCCGAGGAAATAGTCGCGCACACCGCCTTTAAGGTCGGTAAACTCGATGAATTCTAGGATGCCCGCCGTGATCCAGGCGTTGCCGCGTGCCCAGCGCGCACGGGCAAAATTGTGGCGTTCGCGGAATGTCCAGCCGTGGAACCACAGGCCGGTTTCGGGATCGCTGAGGTAGCGGGCGTGCACCAGAAACTGGCGGATCGCTTCCTCGACCAGTTCCTGTCGCCCTGACGCCTTACCGTAACTGGCGAGAAACAGCGCGACCATGAACAGCGTGTCGTCCCACAGTTCGTTGTCGTTGATGCCGTCCGAAACGACGTGCTGGAAACCCCTCTCCGGCGTACGCGGCAGCGTGTTCATGACCTGGTTCGCCCAGTCGTCGAGCGGCGCCTGCCAGCGCGGATCGCGGGTGCGCGCCCACAACACGGAAAGCGGCAGCATAGGCGCGGTGGTGTTGATGTTCAGCTTCGGCAGTCCGGTGGCCATCCGGCGTTCAAACCAGTTTTCGATCAGCAGGCGGAGATCATCGCGTCCTGTCGACTCCCAGAGTCGCACTAGCCCGTAAAGCCCGACGCCTTGCGGCCACTCCCAGCTCTCGAAGGAGATGTAGTCGCCGGGCGTGCCGTCGAGGTTCGGTTCCTGGAAACGGCCGTCGTGCCTAAGTCCGGTCATTCCGCTGACGAGCAGGTCGAGTTGTCGGGTCAGGGTCGTGTCATTGTTCATTGTTCATTGTCTTGAGCGGTTATTGAAAGTAGGTGCGCCGAATGGCGTGCGAATGAGTATAAAATCACAATTTGCAACGTTGCGCAAGACGAAAAAAATTTGCAGATCAAGGGTGATCGATCGATCACAACAGGTTATGACCGTTTGCCGGAGCCCATGAATGAAAAAGAAGGACCACGCGACAACTGGAGTTGGTGCTTTGCCGGGGGCCGAGGGGGGGCCTCGCCGCGCTCGTCTCGACGATATCGCCAAGCGTTGCGGCGTGTCGATCAGTACCGTGTCGCGCGCCTTGTCGGGAGAGAAGGGCGTAAATCCGGAATTGCGACGTTCCGTGCAGGAGGTGGCGCGCGCCGTCCGCTACGCCATGCCGATTGAAATCGGCGGAACCCGGGTCGTGCTCGCGGCGTCAAGGGCGGCGATGGTCGATTACGCGCGCAACCAATTTACCTGGTACGTACTCGATGGCTTAAAGGAACGCGCGGCGATGATGGGCCTCGAGGTTACGACGCATCCGATTCCCGATTCCGGTATCTCGGCAATGCTTGGCTTGATGGAAGATCCTTCGGTGGGCGGGGTGATCTTCCTGACCGTTGACGATCCAGCTATCCTGGATGCGGCGGCCCGGTTGTCGAAACCTGTTGTGCTGGTCAACAGCGAAGATCCGCTGATGCGGCTGTCGAGCGTGCTGCCCTGCAACCGCTCGGCAGCCCGGCTGGCCACCGATTATCTGGTGGCGCAGGGGCATCGCCGGGTTGCTTTCCTGATGCATCCGGGACGGCGGACGATTGAGCAACGGCTCGACGGCTGGCGGGACTCGCTACGGCATCACGGTTTGCCTTGCCCGGACGAGCTGATCATTACGGTAACCGACTGGTTACCGGAACTGGCCGAGCAGGCAGTGACCGATCATGTGCAGGGCAGAGCGCCGGCATTCACGGCGATTCTGTGTGCCAGCGACAGCCTGGCCATCGGCGCCATTCGGGCGCTTGAACACCTTGGGTTGACGGTTCCGACGGCGGTGTCCATCGTTGGCATGAACGACTTGCCGTTGGCCGAATTTGTCGATCCGCCGCTGACCACGATGCATTTGCCGGTTCGCGAGATGGGCACAACGGCGCTGGAGTTGCTGCAAGAGCTCATTTCCGGGGGGGCGGGAATACCTCGGCGCATTGAGCTGGCCTGCTCGCTGGTGATGCGCCAGTCCGCAGGACCGGCTCCGGACATGTCCGACAACGGGAGGGATTGAAGGAACGGGAATTCAGTCGCATAGCCCTGCCTGCGTCAGGATTCTACAGTCAGGGTTGTGCACCGCGACGAGGGAAAGGTTGTTCGTCAACAAACGATACGATGATCGGACCAGGTCTCGCTTCCTGGGACCCGGACAAGAATACATATTCCGCTGACGATTCTTGCTCGAGCTTTGCAGAACGCAAGACGGGCAAGCCAACTCCATAGTTTCATGCGCTGTGACTCGCCAACGAACTGGGCCCACGAAGATCGTGAGGTAATCATGGTGGGTCGCAGGCATCATCACCGAACTGCTTTTTCCTGCCCGTCTATTTCGAAGAGGTGACAGGTTTCAGGTTTGGCGTAGAGCGTGACGGTGTCGCCGATGCTTGTGGGCTGCTGGCCCTCGCAGTGGGCCGTGATGCGCGTGCCGTCATTGGGCAGGTTGCCGTAGATCAGGCAGTGACCGCCCAGTTGTTCAACCTCGGTGACCTTGACCGGCAAGCCGAGCGAGCCGGGCGTTTCCACGAGCGACAGATGCTCGGGGCGCACTCCCAGGGTCAAGGACGTACCGGCCGCCACCGGCCGTTCCGTCGACAACGTAATTGTCGTTCCGTGGGCGGTTGTCACCTGGCCATTTTCGCCCGCCTTCACCGGCACGAAGTTCATTTGCGGCGAACCGATGAATCCGGCCACAAAACGGTTATCCGGCTGGTTGTACAGATCGAGCGGCGAACCGACCTGTTCGATCTTGCCCAGGCGCAGCACCACGATCTTGTCGGCCATGGTCATCGCCTCGACCTGGTCGTGCGTCACGTAAATCATCGTCGAGCCCAACCGGCGATGCAGTCCGGTGATTTCGCTGCGCATCGACACGCGCAGTTCTGCATCGAGATTCGAGAGCGGTTCGTCGAACAGGAAAATCTTCGGCTCGCGCACAATCGCCCGGCCGATGGCGACGCGTTGCCGTTGGCCGCCCGAAAGCTGCGTGGGCTTGCGTTCAAGGAAGGTATCGAGACGCAGGAGCTTGGACGCCTCGCCGACCTTCGCCTTCACGACGGCTTTTGCCAGCCCCATGTTCTCCAGCCCGAAGGCCATGTTCTGGTAGACGGTCATGTGTGGATAGAGCGCGTACGACTGGAACACCATCGCCAGCCCGCGATCGGCAGCGCGGGTGTTATTCACGCGCTCGCCATCGAGGTGAATATCGCCGCTGGAGGCTTGTTCCAGTCCACAGATCATGCGCAGCAGCGTGGATTTTCCACAGCCTGAGGGACCAACAAAGACGACGAATTCGCCGTCATTGACCTGCAGATCAACGCCGTGAATAACGCGCGTCTCACCGAAATCCTTGATGATGTTTTTGAGTTCAAGAGAGGCCATTTATTTAACTCCTGCCGAGGCGATGCCTTGCGTGATGTATTTCTGCAGAAAGGCGAAGACGATGGTGATCGGTAACAGCGTGATCACGGTCATCGCGAGTAGGTAATTCCATTGTGTGATCAGGTCGCCCTGGAACGCATTGAGCGCGAGCTGCAAGGTGAATTTCTCGGCTTTCGAGAGCACGATCAGCGGCCACAGGAAGTCGTTCCAGCGCCACATGACCGAGAAGATGGCGAGCACGGCCAGGGCCGGCGCAGCCAGCGGCAGCATGATGCGCCAGTAGATCTGCCATTCGCTGGCGTGATCCATGCGCGCCGCTTCGAGCAGTTCGTCGGGAATGGTCAGCATGTATTGGCGCAACATGAACACCCCCGTCGGTGTCGCCACCGCCGGCCAGATGACCGACCACAGACTGTTGAGCAACCCAAGTTCGGTGATGACCAGGAAGTTTGGCACCAGCACGATGGCCGGGGGCACCATCAGCGTGGCGATGATGAGCAGGAAAACCCCCGAACGCCCGCGAAACTGGTATTTCGACAGGGCAAATGCGGCCATCGAATTGAACAGCAGAGTGAGGAAGGTGGCGACGACGGTGATGAACACCGAGTTCCACAAATACGTGCCGAAATCGAGTTTGCCGATGAGGTCGGTATAGTTCTCGGTCGCCAGGCGGAACTCGCGAACCGGCACGCGATCCTTGATATTGCCGCGAATCAGTTCATCGGGCCGCGCCGGGTCAGCGTAGGTGGCCGTCAGGCCGATGCGCCGCAGTTCGGGCAATTCCCTGGTACTGCCATCCGCCAGCTTGACGCGATAGACCGGTTTGGGTTTGTCCTCGCCGGGCACTGAAATTGATTTCTGCCCATACGGCAACAGGCTCGGCGGGAATTCGCTAAGCGCGGCTTCCGTCTTGAACGACGAAGCGACCAGCCAGAGCACCGGGCCGAACATCAGGAAGAGGCCGAATACGAGATAGGAGTACGTCAGCCAGTCCGTCCAGTCGAGCCTTTGTCGACCACGAGTCGCGGTAAAGAATGAGAGGAGTTTCATTTAGCACGTTCTCCTGCAGAATTGGCTTTCGAGACGCGGAGCTGGATCAGCGTCAGGACGATCAGGGCGACCGCGAGCAGCAGTGAGCCAGCGGCGGCCAGGCCGTAGAGCCGCACCTGTTCCTGGAAACCGGTCTGATAGATGAACTGGACGACGAACATGGTGGCTGAACCCGGTCCTCCACCAGTGAGCACGAAGACGTTGTCAAACGTTTGAACGGCCCGGATCGCGCCGAGCACGCCGACAACGATCATGTTGGGCAGCAGCAGCGGCAGAGTGATGCGCCACAGGGTGCGCCAGGGCGAGGCGCGGTCCATCTGTCCGGCTTCGTACAGGTCGGCCGGGATGGCTTGCAGGCCGGAGAGCAGGATCAGCGTGTAGAAGCCCATTTGCGACCAGATGCTCACGAAGGAAACCCAGAAGAAGGCCCATTCAGCTTCCCCGAGCCAGAGCGTGGGTTCGCCTCCCATGGCGACACTGACGGCGTTGAGCAGCCCTTCGCGCTGCAGGATCCATTTCCAGATCAGCGAGACGACGACCGGCGAGAGCAGAACCGGATAGAAAAACACGCCGCGCCAGAAGCCGCGACCGATGATCTTGCGGTTGAGCACGATGGCGGTGATCAGGCTGAACAGGATCATCAGCACCACCTGCAGCACCGAGAAATAGGCGGTGTTCCACACGGCACGCCAGAAGAGATCCTTCTTGCAGGTGGATATATCCCAGTAGTTGCCGCAGTCGAGCAGCGTGGCGATGTTCTCCATGCCGACGTAGGGGCGATCCTGCGGGTAGAGCTGTACGCCGCCGGTGAAGGCGTAGAAGAAATTGATGGCAATCGGCAGGAAGGTGAATACGCCGAAAATCACCAGATTCGGTGTCAGGAAGTACCACGGCGTGCGAGAGCTGGTATTCATGGCGTCCCCCTGGAATGGTTTGTTAGTTTCATGACAGCCCTCCTGATAAACACCGGGCTAACGTTGTTGCACAAGGAAAAACGGAAAACGGTGCGATTTGCACGGCACGCCCCTGCGCTCAAGGACGTGCCGCTTGTCGCTATTGGTTTTGCAGCCTATTTGCTGGCGCCTTTGACCTGTTCGTCCATGTCCGAGGCCAGACGCGCGAGAGCGTCGTCAGCCGACAGTTCGCCGACGATGGCCTGCCCCAGACGCTGGGCCGTGGGCTGGAAGATCGCTCGGTTCAGTCCGTAGCCTTGCAGGTCGAAGTTCGGCTTGGCAATCTTCGGCACGTCAGCGACGAAGCTGTTCAGCGCCTCCTTTGAAGCCGGCGAAACGTTGTAGGTCACACCCGCTTTGGCCACCGCGAGGTGCGCCGGAATGTTTCCGGTTTTAGCCATCAGCTCGGCGTAGTTGGACTCTGTCGCCAGGAAGTCGAGGAACTTCGCTGCAGCGGCCGGGTTCTTGGTGCGCTTGAGCGCCACAAACGCGGCACCACCGGGCATGGCCGTGCATGCTGCCGGGCCACAGGGTGCGGGCGCGACTGCCCAGTCGAAGTTCTTGCTGACTTGCTTGTCCATGCGGCTGATTTGCCATGAGCCGGAGTAGTACATGACGACGCGGCCATTGGCGAATTCTTCAAACGCATCGCGATACTGCGAGCCACCGACGCCTCCCCAGACTTCTTTGGGCATCAGGCCGGCCTTGTTCCAGTCGATGAATTTCTTGGCGGCCAGTTTATAGCCGTCGTCGATGACCAGTTTGCCCTTGTCGTCAAAGATCTTCGCGCCATAGGCAACCGCGAGCGGTGCGAAACGGTGTCCGCTGCGATCCATGGCCATGGCGAACGGGGTCTTCGTAGCATCGGCCACTTTCTTGGCGGCGGCCATCCAGTCGTCCCAAGTGGCAGTGGCCGGGGGCATCGGCACGTTGGCCTGTTCGAACAGGGTCTTGTTGACGAAGCCGCCGGTCACGGTGAGTTGTGACATGAGGCCGTAGATGCCTTTGCCCGAAGCTCTCTCTTCCGGGGAGCGGAACCAGTTCAGGGTCGAGGAGAAATTGGCCTGCCAGTATTTGGCGCGCTCGGCACTGAGGTGTGGCGTCAGGTCAAGGTAGTATTTGTTGAGGCCGCCCAGATCTGTCACGCGAGCAATATCCGGGCCTTCTCCAGCCGCAAGCTGCACCGGTAATTGTTCGAGAACGGCCTTGTACGGTACCTTGTCGATCACGATCTTGACCCCCGCATTGGCGGCCTCGAAACGCTTGGCAATGTCGCCCGTCACATCACATTCGTTGCCGTCGGTATAGCACTGCACGCGCAATTCCTGCGCAGAAACCTGTGTGCCAATGGACATAAGCAGCCCTGCCGTCACGGCGATAAAGATTCTGTTTTGTTTGAATTTCATGAAAGAGCCCTCCTCAGAGAATTGCATGAACTACGCGGATTGAACTGACTTGTGATGCAAACTCATTGCTTTGATGCGGTTTCAGGGTTGAAGCATTGCGAGTAGATACGTGTTTTGAAGATGCGACCCAAGCACTAGTGGCGACTGGATTTTGCAAAAGTATCAGTGCGGTTGTTGGCAATCAATGCTTGGTTTTGAGAAAATTTGCATTATTGTGCTGGCTTTCAAACGCAGTTGTTATTTCTGTATGAAATATAAAGACTATTTACACGTGAAAATATTCTCATTTCCCCTTTTCTGATTAACCAACCCACCAAACCGCCTCTATGGATGGGGTGCCGGTGCAACAGCCTGATAATTAGGCAGTTTAAGTATGCGAGACTTCTCAACTCCTGTACGAGGCATTACTTTTTTCCGAATCTTCGTTGTCTTTTGCCTATGGCTCATGAAAGCCTGCAAAGAGTTCAACCCAATCTGAATCCTTGCGGTAGAAAACCGGTGGCTGGCCGATGGGGGCTTCGATGGTGACGGTGCATCCGCCGGAGAAGCAGGCACCGCTCCACAGGTGAACCCAGTCATCCTTCGGCAGGTACAGTTCCCATGCCGTCTGACCGGGCTGATGCACGGGCGCCACCAGCAGATCCTCACCCAACAGATACTGGTAACGGAGGTCATGGCAGGCCACGTCATCCTCATAGTGCAGGAACAGCGGACGCATGACCGGGATGCCTTCCTGGGCATTGGTGCGAACCTGTGCCTTGATGTACGGTGCCAGGCGAACGAACACTTTCCCCATGCGGGCGAAGTGGCGCATCGTCTCTTCATCGCTGTCGAACTGCCAGTTGCTGTCCGGACGGTTGCCTTCGTGGGTGCGCATCAGCGGCGTGAAGGCCGAGAATTCGCACCAGCGCATCAATAATTCCTTGCTGCGCTCCATCTCGAACAAGGTGGTGTAACCGCCGATATCGCTGTGATGCAGGCCGTGGCCGGTCATGGCCAGCGAGAGCGCTGCCGGGATTACGGAAGCGAGGCCGTCGTCCATGCTCCAGTCAACGTTCTGATCGCCCGCCCACATCATCACTGAGTGCTTCTGGCTGCCGGTGTAGCCAGCGCGCATGAAGAACAGGATTTCACCCAGCTTGCCGCTTTCTTCCAGTGCTTCATAGTTGCATTTCGCCCACAGCGCGGGCCAGGCGTTGTGCATGACTTCGGCGCTCACGCCGTTGTGGAGTTTGGTGTCGGTAGGCAGGTACTCGCCGAAGTCGGCCATCCAGCCATCGAGGCCGAACTCGATGAGATTTTTCTTGATGACGCCCTTGTACCAGTCGTAGGCCGCGGGGTTGGTGAAATCGACCACGCCGGCATAGAACTCGCCGAACTCGACCTTGTAGTCTTCGCTGCCGTCCAGGGTGTACGTGAGATAGCCCTTTTCCTTGGCCTCGGCGTAAAGCTCCTTCTCAATTGCCACGTAGGGATTGATATAACCGAGATAGCGCACGCCTTCGGCTTTCCAGCGCTGCATAGCCGCCGGCAATCCCGGGTACAGGGCTTCGTCCCAGCGCCAGTTCCACATCAGGCGCTTGCCGAAGGAGGTGATGCGCTTGCCTTCCCAGTCCTGGCACCACAAGCCGGCGACCGGTACGTCGTGCGCGCGCATGGTGTCCAGCTTATGCTGGCAAACGTCGGTACCGCCCTGGATGCCGAGGATGACGCCGTTGTAGATCCAGTCCGGCAGCTCCGGCTGGCGACCCAGAAGCGCGGTCAGCTTGCCCAGCAACTGAAGGTAGGTTTCGGCCGGTTCGAACTGGAGTGTGGCTGCGTTCGACCAGAACTGGAGTTCGTGGTATTCGGGCGCCGTAAAATCGAAGTCCATGTAGCACGAGTCGATGACGTGGCAGTAATACTTGTTTGACGAGACGAAGGTGGGCTGCGGAAAGAAGGTCCAGTAATAGTCTCCTCCAGCGTTTTCCAGACAGTCGGCCTGCCAGGTGACGTAGGATTTCTTGTTGCGCCCAACGCCCTGTTCGCTGGACCACAGCGGGAAATTCCTGCCGCGCAGGTTGAAACAGGAAAACTGTTCTCCGCAGCCGTAGATTCGCTCGTCTTCGTTGGCCACGAGACGCAGCCACAGGCGGTTGGGCGACCCCTCGGCGTTGGCCTGCAGCACCAGTCGGCCGTCGATTTCACGGACTCGCAGCGTGGCGCTCAGGTCGGCGCGCGACAGAGTGATCTGCCATCCATCGGCCTGTTCGGTGATGGAAAATTGGGTGAGGCCGACGCGCTCGACGACATGATCCTTGATCGAGAAGTTGCCGCGGAACATGTCGATGTCCGCTTGCCCGGTGCCCAGCCACAGGCACGGCGTGGCGGTGGAGTGGCGAATCAGTTCGCGCCCGTTCAGCAGGATGCTGAAACGATCCCCGACATGCTCAATGCTGATGCGTGTATCGGTCATTTGCTTTTCTTCCGCTATCGAAGCTACTTGTAGTGCACCTGCAGGTTGGGCCCGATGAGCGCAGCGGTCGCCCCTTTCGAAATAGGCACCGGATTCTCCGGGTGGGCCAGCATCCACTTGCCTTTCCTGAATAACAGGCGGGATTCCGGATCGTCTTTCTGGATCTTGACGCCTTCCGGCAGGTCGGTATTGGTGCCAGCGGGGAGCACGATAGCGGCCTTGAAACCGGCATCGCTTACCCGGTTGGGCGCGAGGTGCAGAGCCGTTGGCTTGAGTTCGAGCGCTGTCCCTGCGGGAACGAAAAAAGCCTCGACGTGGGCAACGTCGAGCGTGAAATTTACCATGTGCCCATAATCGGCAAGCTGCAACACCAGATCGGTTTGCGCGACCAGTACCTCGATCGTTTTGTGGTACTCGAGACCGTTGAGCAGGCTGCTGTTGCCGTTGCAATAACCGGCCTGGATCGGCATGGCGGCAAACAGCGTATCGCACACCTCGGCGAACGGGCTAAGCGCTTCAAGCCCCGGTTCGCTCGGTACATAAACGTTTCCCTGCGGCGGCACTGCCGTATGGCTTTCGAGATAATTAATCCACGGGCGAAAATCGTAGCCCTTGAGAACGCGCCCGTAGATCGCGAACCTGCTCTCGGACACGTGACACATCGGAAGATGCGGATTAAGTGCGCGAAGTTGTTCGATGGTGGTCTCTGGTTCTTTGAATGGAGCTACAGAGGCAAGAGCGAAGGCGGCAGATTAAATGCCGGTTTTGCCCTTGCCACGACAGGTTGCCATGTTATTCGGCAACCGTGTTGTCCCAGGCATTCTGGAAGATCTCGAGCCCCTTATTCGTGTACGGATGCTCGAAACCCCCCTGGTAGACCGCCAGGCCGCAGGTCACGATGTCGGCGCCGAGGCGGGCCGCATCGACGATCTGCTTGCTGCTGCGCAGTGCGGCAACGATGATCTCGGTGGCGAAGCCGTAGGTGCTATAGATCGAGATGATGTCGCCAAGGTACTGCGTGCAGTCGTCGCCATGGTCTTCCTTCCAGCCCACGAACGGGGAAACGAAAAGCGCACCATTCTTGGCCACGGGCAGCGCCTGCGACGGCGAAAATACCAGGGTGACATTGGTACGGATGCCTTCCTTCTCAAGCAGGCGGGAGGCGGTGATGCCTTCCTCGGTGCATGGAATCTTGATGACGAAGTTCTTGCTCAGGGCGGAGATGACACGCGCTTCTACAATCATGTCGGTGGCTAGCGCGAGGTGCGGATTGATTTCCACGGAAACCGGAAACTCCTTATAGCCGTCCAGGTTGTGATCCTTCACCCACGTTGCGATGTCCTTCAGAGCGACCTTGAACGGCTTGCCGCTGAGCTGGATGTGACGCGGGTTGGTGGTCACGCCGTCGATGCCGAAGGTGTTGTAGGCGAAGTCGATCTCGTCGAGTTTTGCGCTATCAAGGAAGTATTTCATTTCCGGAACTCCTGTTCATGTTGATCTGATGTATTAACGTCGGCGATTTCGTCATTCAGCCTGGAGAAACTGTTTTGGTGGCAATCGTCCAAGCCCAAAGTTGTTGCTTTATGTCTTACTGGAAACACGAATAATCATATTACTCCAATATTTATTAAATACAATACAAATCGATCAAAAAATTACAACGAAAAAATCACTAGCCTGTTCCGTCACGCCAGCGCGGTGATAGGATACTCCTCCCGAATGGCTGAGTGAGCCGCGTGCGGCACTAATCAGCATAGGGCAAGCATCAACGTAAAGGCCAGTAACGGCGCGCTGCCGCGGAATCATTTGGGCACCAAACCCGAATCTCTTGCGTGGCTCTACGAGAAATCCGTGCAATTTCGAGAGTTTTGTGGTTGATATTTTTCTTTATTAGTCTTAAAGTACAACAAATACCACTAACGATCACAAATGAACACACGGATCCACCCGTGTGGGGCAAGGAGAATGAAATGTCTGTCATCGCATTTATCGGTCTTGGCCAGATGGGACAGCCGATGTCCCTCAACCTCTTGAAAGGTGGCCACACGCTGCACGTCTTCGATGTCAGTCAGGCCGCCGTGGATAGCCTGGTCAAGGCTGGTGCCAAAGCTGGTGCAACTCCGGCGGAAGCGGCAAACGGCGCCGAGTTGGTGATCACCATGCTGCCCAATGGCGAACTGGTGCACGACGTGCTGTTGGGCGAGAACGGTGTGGCGACGACGCTCAACCATGATGCGCTGGTCATCGACATGTCTACGATCCATCCCCTGCATACCGATCAACTGATCGCTGCGATGGCGAATCAGGGATTCCAGATGATGGACGTGCCGGTGGGACGAACCTCCGATCAGGCGGTAACCGGATCGCTGCTCCTGCTCGCCGGCGGTACCGAAGCACAGGTGGAACGTGCGCGTCCGGTGCTGATGCTGATGGGTAACGAACTGGTGATCGCTGGCGGCCCGGGCATGGGGATTCGCGTGAAGATTGTAAACAACTACATGAGCATCGCGCTGAACGCCTTGTCCGCCGAAGCAGCCACCTTATGCGAGGCACTCGGCCTCGACTTCGACGTGGCGCTGACCGTAATGAAGGGCACTCCCGCCAACAAGGGGCACTTCACCACCACTTGGCCGAACAAGGTGCTGAAGGGCGATCTTTCCCCAGCCTTCATGATTGACCATGCGCACAAGGACATCGGGCTGGCGCTGGATGTGGCCAACCGGCTGCACACCACACTGCCCATGGGCGCCGCGGCGCGCGAAACCTACAACCAGGTGCGCGCCAAGGGGCGCGGGCGGCTGGACTGGACGGCCGTGCTTGAGCACATGCGCGAAGCCTCCGGCCTGAAGCCGCATCAGCCCTCAAACTGAGCACGAAAACCGGCTGAACAACAGGAAAGCTTGATGGAAGTCGCATGGGTAGCGGGAGTGATTCTTCTGGGCACGTTCGTCCAGGGGCTCACCGGTTTTGGCCTGGCGTTGGTATCGGTGCCGCTGCTGTCGCTGTTGCTCGACGTCAAGGTTGCCGTTCCGGTGGCCGGCCTGTTCGGCTGGCTGATCACGTTTCCGCTGGTTTACAAGATGCGCCAACACGTCCAGTGGCGCACCTGCCTGATCATGGTGGCCGGTTCCCTGCCCGGATCCTGGCTGGGCGCGAACCTGCTCAAGCTCATGCCGGCCAAATGGATTCTGGTGGCCATGGGGCTGGTGCTGATCGCCTCTGCCATCCACTCCCTGGGCAAGAAAAAAGCGGCCAACGGCGGCAAGGCATCGAATCCACTTTCGGCTCTGGCCGGGTTCTTCTCCGGAACGCTGGGCGCCAGTGTTGGCGAGCCCGGGCCGCCGGTGATCGCCTATTCATCGATGCGGCCGTGGACTGCGGATCAGGTCAAGGCCAGTCTGCTGTTCTTTTTCATGTTGCAGATGGTGGGGGCCATCATCGGTTTCTGGAACAAGGAATTGCTCACCAGCGAGGTGTTTTCTCTCTTCGCCTGGGGCATTCCCAGCTTTCTGGCCGGCTTGTTTGCGGGGATGAAGGCCTGGGATCTGCTCAAGGTTTACAAAATCAATTACCACGGGATTGTTCACACATTCCTTTTCTGTATCGGCACGTTCCTGCTCGTGAAAAACCTGTTTTTTCGCTGATCATGCGAAACGCAAAATGAAATCATTATTGCCAGGAGGTTTTTGAATGACACAGTTGAAACCCAGAATAGGCGTCGTAGCGGTCGGTCGGCCGACTTTTGATGTCGACTACGCCAAGGAAATCTTCGACCAGGCGTGGGCCAGTCTGGCATCGCTGCCCGTCGAAATCGTTGGCGAGAAAGCGCTCCATTTCGAGAGCGATCAAGCCCTCGCGGCCTACGCCGCGGTCAACGCGGCTGGCATCGACATGCTGTTGCTGCTCCAGGTCACGTTCACCGACTCTTCGGTGTGCGCCGAAATCGCCAAATCCCTTGGCGTTCCACTGGTGCTGTGGACCTTCCCCGAGGAACGCACCGGAGGGCGACTGCGCCTGAATTCCTTCTGTGGCGTCAATCTCGCCAGCCACACGCTGAGCCGGATGCAGAAGAAGTTGGACAACGTGCACGGTGCTCCAGACAGCGCCGAAAGCCTGCGCAAGCTCGATGAGTTGGCCCGGGCCGCCGCCGTCGTGCGCAGGCTGGCCGGGTCGAAAATCCTGGTGGTGGGCGAGCATCCGACCGGCTTCGATGCCTGCAACTACGATGTGCAGATGCTCAAATCGCGCTTCGGAATTGAATCAACGACAACGCCGGTCAGCGAATTCATCGACAGCGTAAAGCAGTTGCCCGATACCGTGGCGGATGAACCCTACGCCCGCCGCGTCAGGGATTTCTCCAACTTGGGCGAGATGGATCAGGATGCCACGCGCAAGACGCTCAAGGTTTATTCTGCCTTGCGCTCCCGTGCCGAGAACGAAGGCTTCGACGGTATCGCCGTGCGCTGCTGGCCGGAATTCTTTACCCAGTACGGTTGCGCCGCCTGCGGGGCGATTGCGCTGATGAACGAGGACCGGCGCCCAAGTGGCTGCGAAGCCGACATGTTCGGCGTGATCTCATCGCTGGTGCTGCAATGGTCTTCAGACCAGGGCGTGTTCAATACCGATCTGGTGGATATCGATCCGGCGAGCGACACCATGGTGTTCTGGCACTGCGGTCAGGCGCCGATCGAGATGGCCGATCCGGACGTCCGGCCACAGGCGACGATTCACTCCAATCGCAAGCTGCCTCTGCTCTCGGAATTCCCGCTCAAGCCTGGCCGCATCACGCTGTGCCGTATCACGCAAGGCAACGGCAAGCTGCGCATGATGCTCGCTGGGGGTGATATGCTTAAGGCACCACTGGCCTATTCGGGCACCTCCGGCGTGGCGCGCCTGGATGTGCATGCCGACGTGTTCCGTCAGCGCCTGCTCGATGCCGGCATGGAGCACCACTGCTCGCTGGCCTACGGTGACCATCGTCCGGTACTGCGCCAGATTGCGCGCTATCTTGAACTTGAACTGATTGAGCTGACTTGAACGCACCTGGAAGCCCTGATCCGGCCCCTCTGCCTCTCCACGAGGATGGCAGAGGGTTTACAACGTGAAAATGACTGACTGACGATGGACTTGCTCACTGGAAATGTCCCCGTTGTAACGGGAAACCCGCGCTACGACCAGTTGCTGGTGCTAATCAACGCCAACGGCTACATGCGCATCGATGAACTGGCGTCATTGCTGGACGTTTCCACCCAGACGATCCGCCGCGACATCCGGAAGCTGAGCGACGATGGCATTCTTTCGCGCTATCACGGCGGCGCCGGCCAGGCCTCAAGCGTCATCAACCGTGATCTGGAAAAACGTGAGGTGTCGCAGACCGAAGAAAAGCAGCGCATAGCACGCGTTGTCGCCGAACGCATCCCGGACGGCAGCACGATTTTCCTCTCGGCCGGAACAACCATCGAGGCCGTGGCCAAGGCGTTCGATGTGCGCCAGGATCTGCGAATCATCACCACTTGCCTGCGCGTGGCCAACCTGCTTTACACACGGCGGGATTTCGACGTGATGGTTCCCGGCGGCTCGTTGCGGCATCAAAACAGCGGAATCATTGGGCCTTCCGCCAAGGACTTCCTGCTTGGATTCCGCGCGGATTTCCTGGTCATGAGCCTAGGCGCGATTGATCCGGACGGTACAATGCTCGAATTTGATTTCAACGAAGTGGCTGTGATGAAGGTGATGATGGCCAATTCCCGGCATATCTTTGTGGCAGCGGATCACACCAAGTTTCAGGCCTCAGCGTCAGTGGCCCTGGGCAACACGTCTGAGATCGACGTTCTATTCACCGACAAGGCGCCACCGCCGCCCCTGGCGTCGCTGCTGGAACAACAAAAGGTCGAAGTCGTCTGTTGCTAAAGCGCTGGGAGCCGCGCCAGTCGGATCTTTCAGCGCGGTATTCTTCGAGAAGCGCATCACCATTAGCTCCTGGGGGCGACTGCTCAAAGATAGGCGTGTTTATTGCCTCGCAAGCCGGTTATAAACTCAGCTGATACGCCGCAAATGAATGGCTACCGAAAGTTGCGCACCCAGCCAGCCCAGTGCAGCGCCAATGGCCGGCAAGGCGGCGATGCCGTCGGTTGGCAAGCCGTGTAGAACGAAGTTGCTGCCGTACAGCGCGACGAGTTCGCCGACCGGTACCGTCAACAGCAGGACGCCGAGCGCGACGAGCAGCGCGGCAAACAATCCGCCAAGCGCCCCCTGCAATGCGCCGAAGTAGTGGAATGGTCGGCGGATGAAGGCATCGGTGGCGCCGATCAGTTTGGCGACTTCGATCTCGGCCGCCTGCGCCAGAATCTGCAGGCGGATGGTATTGAAGGTCACCGCCACCAGCGCGGCGGCAAACAGGCCGGCGAGCAGGGTGATGGAGAGCTTGCCGATGCGCAGGAAAACGTCAAAACGCTTGACCCATGCGGAATCGAGCTGGACGTGGGCAACTTTCGGCCAGCCGGTGAAGGTCTTGGCCAGACGCTCAAGCGATTCCGGCTGCGTGTCGGCGGGTTCGACGACGAACGCATCCGGAAGCGGGTTTTTCGGCAGGCTGGCGACGATCTCGGACATGCCTTCGGACGATTGCAAACGTTTCAATGCCTCGTCTTTTGCCACAAAACGCCAGTTCCCCGGGTTGGCCTTGCTCAGCCGCGATT
>JANNNT010000289.1:0-6578 GCA_031398685.1 Rhodocyclaceae bacterium
GTTCAATAACCTGTCCAATTTCAACCGACAGTTCCTTCGCTACAAACACATGACGCCGAAAGAATTCAAACGCAGCGGTGCCATCGAAAACGCGGATAACGGGTTTTTTGCACGTGCATTGCCAGGCAGTGGATCAGCACCGATTGAGGCTGCGCTGTAACAAAAAAAGTCCCAGCCCGCGTCACGTGGAGTCTGCCCGTGACCAGAGGGCCGCAAGGCTTGGGTGATCAACAATGGTGGGGATGAACTACGGACGGACCAAAGGCCCGTTCAATCGAAACCAACAAATCACGAGCAGATTTGCTCGTTGCTGAGGTACGGAGTAACTCTGGCCGCAGACATATCGCGAACGAGTTTTCCGGGGCGACAAGTGGCTTCGTCCCCCAGAACCCAGTCCTTACCGCTTTCTGCTCAGTTCTTCCTCGGCAAACAAGGCTGCTCCTACAATGCCTGCCTGGTTCAAAAAGCTGGCGGCGACGACTGGTGCCTTGGTGGTGATCATTGGCGAGAATTTGTGCAGTTTATCGCTGACCCCCCCGCCCAGCACGATCAGGTCGGGCCAAAGCAGGCTCTCCATGGTGGTGAGGTAGAGATTGAAGCGGTCGCCCCATTCCTTCCATTTGAGATCCTTGGTGACACGTACAGCCTCGGAAGCGTAGCGCTCTGCCTCGACGCCATTGCTGAGAAATACGTGACCGAGTTCGGTGTTGGGCAACAAGTGACCATCACTGAACAGCGCGGTGCCCAGGCCGGTGCCAATGGTGATGATCAGCACGACGCCGGGGTTGTCCTTGCCCGCCCCGAACCGCATTTCTGCCAGACCAGCAACATCGGCATCGTTGGCCATGTAAACGGGGCAGCCGGTATGCGTCGAAAAATACTCGGCGATTGGCAGGCCGATAAAGGATTTGTCGACGTTGGCGGCGGTGCGGGCGATTCCGTGCTGGATGGCCGCAGGAAAGCCAATACCAATCGGGCCGGACCACTGGTGCTGGTCGACCACTTCTTTCAGGGTTTTCCCGATCGCTTCGGGGGTCGCTGGCCGAGGCGTCGCGACCCGTGTTTTCTCGCCTAGCAGTTCGCCGGTGGTGGTTTCAACGACGGCTGTTTTGATCCCCGTCCCACCGATATCAATTCCCAATATTTGCACAGAGGTTTCCTTTCAAAGCTGTTCCAGCCCCTCGACCAAAAGGCGCGCCGCACGGATATCGGCGCGGCGCCAAGCGCTTTCACGGAGGAGCTTTTGGTGTTTTAAATCAGCGGTCGCTACCGGCGCCCGAGACCACATCAACAAACACGGCGAGCAACAGGATCGCCCCCTTCACAATCATCTGCCAGAAGGCATCCACACCGAGCATGGACATCCCGTTATCCAGACTGGCCATGATCAGGGCCCCGATTAGCGCACCGTAGACGGTTCCCACGCCACCGCGACTCGACGCACCACCGATAAAACAGGACGCGATCGCATCCAGTTCACCCAGATTACCGGCGGACGGTGAACCCGCTGCCAGGCGTGCCGTTGTGGTCAGGCCTGCCAACGCACACATCAGGCCCATGATTCCAAACACCATCATCTTGATGAATCGAACGTTCACTCCGGAAAGCCGCGTTGCTTCAACGTTGGAGCCAATCGAATAGATACGACGCCCGAATACCATTTTGTTGGCCATGAAACTGAAGAGGCCAAGAATGATCAACGTGACCAGAACAGGAACCGGAATACCTTCGTACTGGTTCAGCGTATAGATAAAGGCAGCAATCATGACCGCGACGACCGCCAGTTTGGTCGCGTCTTGCCACAGAGGCGCAATCGCCAATCCGTGTTGTGCCCGCCCGGCGCGGGTCCTGAATGCCAGCACGGCCAGCAATACAAACACTAGTGCAGCAACGATGTTTCCGAACATGATTGGCAGATAGCCCTGCCCGATCAGCACCAAGCCAGGCGACTCGAGCGAAACGGTTGTTCCCTTCGTAATCCCGAGCAGAATTCCGCGGAAGGCCAGAAAACCGGCAAGAGTAACGATGAATGACGGAACGCGCAGATAGGCAATCCAATAGCCATTAAAGAGCCCTACAGCGATACCGAGCAGTATCGTGATCGTGATCGTTACGGCCATCGGGAGGTGATAGGTGTAATCCATGATCGCCATCACGCCGCCGAGCAGTCCCAGCAGGGCCCCTACCGAAAGGTCAATTTCACCAGAAATGATGACGAACACCATGCCCGAAGCGAGCATGCCGGTAATGGCCATCTGCCGCAGCAGGTTGGAGAAATTGCGCGGCGTCAGGAAGGCGCCCTCGGAAACCATGCCGAAAAAGGCCCAGATCACCACGATGGCGAACAATAGGGTCACGATCTTGTACTGCGTAAAGAACCTCTGAAGCTTCTTGGTGGCGGCACTCATTTGTTTATCACTTTCTCTTCAATAAGATGAACTAGGCGCAACCGCTCACGCGGCCAACTCGGCGACATGACCCAACGCAGCGGCGAGGACCTGCTCCTGAGTCAATCCGTCGTTAATGAAGTCGCCACGCAGTTGCCCTTCGCCAATGACCAGCACGCGATCCGAAATACCCAGCACCTCGGGCAATTCCGAGCTGATCATGATGATCGACAGCCCTTCCTTGACGAGTTCGAACATGAGTTTGTAGATCTCGTACTTGGCGCCGACGTCAACACCCCGGGTCGGTTCGTCGAGAATGAGGACCTTGGGTTTGGGCAGCAGCATTTTCGAAAGCACGGCTTTTTGCTGATTGCCGCCGGACAGGCCTTTGATCGGCAAATTCGGGGCCGCCGTCTTGATGCGCATGCGGGCGATGGATTTCTGGATCTGCGACATCTCGGCTTCGGCATCGATGATACCGAACTTGGCGTAGTTCTCGAGTACGGCCATGGTGATGTTGGCGCCGACGCCTTGCAGGGGGACGATACCGTGGCGTTTGCGGTCTTCGGGAACCAGGCAGATGCCCTGGGTGACAGCATCGCGCGGTGAGTTGACGTCGATTTTCTGGCCATCGAGCCAGAGTTCGGCCTCGTATTGCCCTTTGTAACAGCCGAAAATGGCCATGGCCAGTTCGGTGCGTCCGGCGCCGACGAGTCCGGCGATACCAAGGATCTCGCCCTTGCGCAGTTTGAAGGAGATGTTGTCGACGCGTTTGCGGGCGGGGTTGTTGACATCCAGACAGGTGACGTTACGCGCTTCGAAGAAGACGTCGCCAATCGGGTGTTCTTCGCGGGGGAAGAGGTTCTTGATTTCGCGCCCGACCATCATGGTGATGATCTCGTTGGTGTCCAGGTCTTTCATCGGGCGCGTGCCGACGTGCTCGCCATCGCGGATGACACTGACGGTGTCGCAGACGGCGGCGACTTCGTCAAGCTTATGCGAGATCATGACGCAGGCAACGCCTTTGCGTTTGAGGTCGCGGATGATGTCCAGCAGCAGCGCGGTTTCTGACTTGGTCAGGGAAGAAGTGGGCTCATCGAGAATCAGTAGCTTGGCCTTTTTGTTAAGCGCCTTGGCGATTTCGATCAGTTGCTGATGACCGCCGCCGTAGTGGTATACCGGCAGGGCGACATTGACATCGGGCATCTGAAGCTCGGCCATCAGTTCTTCGGCACGCTTGAACATCGCGGAGTAGTTCATGAGGCCACCAGGCAAGGTGATTTCGTTGCCCATGAAGATGTTTTCGGCCACCGAGAGCTGCGGGACAAGCATCAGTTCCTGGTGAATGATGACGATTCCAGCATCTTCGGTTTCGCGGATGGTTTGGGCTTTAAGCTCTTTGCCTTCCCAGAAGATCTGGCCTTCCCACGTGCCATACGGGTAGACAGCCGAGAGGACCTTCATCAACGTCGACTTGCCAGCGCCGTTCTCGCCGCACAGGCCCACTATTTCGCCCGCCCGTACCTTGAGATCGATTCCGTCAAGCGCTTTCACGCCATTGAAGTCTTTGACTATTCCCCGCATATCCAAAATATAGTCGGACATGATTCCCCACTTGATTTATGACTGCTGGACAACAGCAAGGCAGGATTGACTCCTGCCCAGAGTAAAACCAAGCGAGCCGCCGGAGCGACTCGCTTGCATTACAACATCAATTCAATTACAGACCAAGTTGTGCTTTGGTATAGAAGCCGTCCTTAACCAGGACATCGATATTGTTCTTGAATAGAGCTGTCGGGTCGAGCAGGATTTGTTCGACCCCGCCTTCAGCCTTTTCGGACTTGAACGTGATCTTCTCGCCCTTAACCAGGTCCGATGCCAACTTGGCAGCGCCCGTTGCAATAGCGTTATACGGCTTGTAGATCGTCATCAACTGGGTACCTGCAATGATGCGCTTGCACGCAGCAAGTTCAGCATCCTGGCCGGTAACCGGCACTTTGCCAGCCAGTTTTTGACCAGCCAGAGCCTGAATGATGCCGCCAGCAGTACCGTCGTTCGGAGCCAGGAAACCGTCAATCTTGTTATTGAACTGGGTCAGGACGTTTTCGGCGATTGACAAGGCGTTAGCCGGCAGCCAGTCTTTGACCGCTTGCTCGCCCAGAACCTTGATGTCGCCCTTTTTGACAAAGGGTTCAATTTCAGACATGGCGCCAGCCTTGAAGAGCTTGGCGTTGTTGTCGCCAGGATCGCCGCTCATCACGTAGATGCTGCCCTTCGGCAGTGTCTTCATGAGCGCAGCGCCTTGCATTTGGCCTACGCGGAAGTTATCGAAAGAAATGTACGCATCGACGTCGGGGCTCTTAATCAGGCGGTCATAGGCAATAACCTTGATACCGGCCTTCTTGGCTTCCTTGATCACGTTGATCAACGTCGGGGCATCTTTTGGAACGATGACCAGAACGTCAACCTTCTTGGAGATCATGTTTTCGATCTGGGAAACTTGCTTGGCAACGTCGCCGTCAGCCTGTTGAACAATGACTTCAGCACCAAGGGCCTTGCTCGCTGCGATGAAATAATCACGGTCTTTCGCCCAGCGCTCAACACGCAGGTCGTCGATCGAGAAACCAAAAACGGGCTTTTCTTTGGAAGCAAATGCGGGCATGGAGGCGCATGCAGCGGTAGCAGCAAGCACGGCCAAAAGGGTACGGCGAACGGTAAAACGGCTCATCTGGGTCTCCTTCGATTAATAACGAGAGGTCGAAACCTCCCAACTTAACTACTGCTGTTGCAGTTACGGAAAACAACAAACCACCTGAAACAAGCTCGCCCGTTAACGGGCGAGCCACAACCAAACACTCACGAACATCTTCTGGCACCAACCGGGTCGAACACTACGCTCAAGACATACTTCGTGACCCGCTACACTATTCAAACCAATTGCACTGCTATCAACGCGCCAACTCCCACTAGGTTGATCTCACGCCGCCAACGCAAGAAGCGGGGGCTTTTTTAGGCCGCCCCTAGCGTGCACGCATCTCTTATCCTGGGACAAAACGCCGGGACGATTACGAAGTAAGTCAGGAATTTCGAGGGAGCACGCAGTTTGTACCGGGCATTTAACGGTAGTGCTTGGGGTAGTCCACACGATGGCTGGGCGAAGAACGCGTACTGTTGGATCCGGGAACGTCGCACAGGGCTTCTGGCCGTACCGCGCATGACGGTGCCGAGAAATCGAGAATTTCTCGCAGACCTGCGCAACGATCACGCAATCGTCCGACAACAACTCAAGCCTGACCCCGGACGTACCAGGGTTGATCCCCAAGACCATCGTTTGCCCCCTTACAAGCCCCGAACCACGTCGCATCGGAGCGCTGGTTGTTCATCCCTGTTACTTATTTTTTGCACTCGGTTCATCGCCGGAAGTGCTATTAATTTGTGCAACGCGCTCACATTAGTTCATTGATCGTACTAATGCAATACCCCCATGTAGCTTTTTTAAATCTTATGGATTAAATGACTGTCCGGGCCGCACTCATCGGTCACGGAAGCTCAGATCGAGCGGTCGTACAAGGGCATGTTTAATCAAAGCCGCCGCACCGACCGCAACAGAACGCGAACCGAAGCGGGAAAGTTGAATCTCCGGCAATTGCAGTCCGCAGTCCTGAGAATAATTTTCGAGGCAAGTCCGTGCGGAATCCAGGAACGGAGCGCCCAATTCGCACAACGAGCCGCCGAGGACAATTCGCCCGGGATTGAAATAGGTCCACAGATTCTGGATCAGCACGCCGAGATAGTGCCCGGATCGGCGCACGGCCAGCAGTGCCGCCTCATCGTTACGTTCCAGCAGATGGCGGATAGTTTCCACGGATAACAGATCACTTGTATTGCCGGCAATCCGGGCGCTGATCGCACGCTGACCAATAAAGGTTTCGGCACAGCCCTTGCGACCGCAGGAACACAACGGCCCTTCAAACTGCAGGATCGAATGACCGACTTCACCGGCATAACCATCGGCCCCCAGAAAGAGCCGATCCCGGACAATGATACCCGCACCGACACCAACACCCAGACCCAGGTAAATCAATGGATCAGGCAAAGGTGCATCGCCGAACTCATGCTCGCTGAGTGCCGCGACGTCGTAGTCGTTCTGCACTTGAATGCGCAGCCCGAGCACGCCAACCGAGGCCAGTT
>JANNNT010000295.1:0-2833 GCA_031398685.1 Rhodocyclaceae bacterium
GATGACACCACGGTGCATCGTCAGGATGATGGCGGGAAGCAGGACCAGCGGCCACCACGTATTCGCACCCACGGCTGCACCCAGGTAGATGGCCGTCATCGCGACATAGATGGGGTTCCGGCTATAGGCAAAGGGACCGTGAACGACCAGCTTCGTCGCCATCCCATAGGGATCGCCGGTCGTCCCCACATTCGACAAGGTCCGAAACGCCCATCCCACGACGCCGAAGCCGACCACGATCAAGAGCGATCCGAGGACCAGTCGCCAACGACCGTCAGCGATCGGGAGGCCGTAGACCACATCCACGATCCACGCGACACCGAGGGCCAGCGTGTAGATTCGTAGCGGTGGTGCGACCACCGGAGGCATTCTTTCGGATAACACGTCCACCGTTCGTCTATTGCGCCATCATGCCGCCGGTCGTCCAGATCGACTCATCAGACACAAAGTACACCGAGGCCTGGGCGATTTCTTCGGGGCGGCCCATCCGACCGACGGGGTGGATGCCGGTCAGCCATTCCTGCCCTTGGGGCCGAAACCTGTCTTTGTCGATGAATGTCACTGGTGATTTTATAATCAACTCCTGAGCGCCGCGACGTGGTCCTTTGCCCACTGTTCATAACTACGTGCTGGGCGGCCTAACAATTCAGGCACTGTCGAGGTCACGTGCAATCGTCCGGCCCTGACCCCAGCAAAGTAACTTAGCATCGACTCCACTACGAATGACGGGGCTCCGGTGCCCAACATCTCTTGGCGCCATACGGCTTCCGGCACGTCCACGTATTTCAGCGGCTTGCCGGTTACAGCCGCGATTATTTGCACTACCTCGGCGTAGCTCAACAGCTCTGGGCCGGTCAGCTCATAGGTCTTCCCTTCATGTCCGGGTGTCGTGAGCACTTTGACCGCCACGGCAGCGATATCGTGTGGATCGATGGGCTGGTCTTTTCCATTGCCTGTCGGTAAAAATAATCCGCCCCGCAACATGATTCCCCATGCGGTAATCGCATTCGAATAAAAGGGTCCGGGCCGCAAGATCGTCCAGGCGACACCGAGCGCGCGCAGTCGCTTCTCGCTTTCGAGGCCCCACTCTGCAAAGGGAGAGCCAGCCATGAACGTCTCGATACTGCTGCTGCCAGAAAGTTTTACGATATGCTTGACGCCTGCTTTCTTCGCTGCATTGAAAGCATTTCCTTCCAGCTCCGGGAACTCTGGGCCTATCGGCGGGGAGAGAACAAAAGCCTTGCCTGCACCGACAAACGCCGCTCCGAGCGTCTCGGGCTTCGAGAGGTCTCCCTTGATGATCTCAACCGCGTTGCCGAACTTCGCTGCCTTCGCCGGGTCGCGCACCAGCACGCGTACCTGCTGGCCCGCTTCGACGAGCTGCTTGACGAGCTCGGTTCCAACCGTTCCGGTCGCCCCAGTGATCAGAATCATGGACTCGTTCCTTTCTATCGATAACGAAACGCAAGTTGTTCAACGGTCATTGCGCCATCATGCCGCCGTCCACCGGCAGGATGACGCCGGTCGTCCACAGCGATTCATCCGAGGCAAAATACACGGCAGGCGGCGCAATCTCGTCAGGCTTGCCCATGCGACCCAGCGGGTGAATCCCGTCCATCATCGCCCGGCTCTGGGGGTCTTTGATCCACTCGGCGATAGCCGGAGTCTCGACCGCAGCCGGGCAAATGCAATTGCACCGGATCTTGTCCTTGGCATAGTGCACGGCCACGGTTTTGGTGAACATGACGACCCCGGCCTTAGCCGCTTGGTACGCATGGGCGGGCCAGAACGGGAGCGCTTTCAGCGCGCCGGTCGTAGAAATGTTGATGATCGAGCCTCCGCCCTGCTTGAGCATGCGCGGGATGGTTGCCCGTGTAAACCGAAACGTGCCCGTCAAGAAGATGTCCAACGTCTCGTTCCAGATTTGATCCGATGTTTCGTGCAGCGGGCCGGCATGAAACAGATTGCCTGCGTTGTTGACCAGGATATCGACACGCCCGTACGCGCTCACAGTGGCCGCCACGGCGCTCTGCACGTCGGCCTCCTGGGTCACGCTGCCTGGCGCTGCCAGCGCGCGCCCGCCAGCCTGTTTGATATCCTGCACGACTCGATCCAATTCACCCTTCCGCCGCCCCGTGACGACGACGTTCGCGCCTTCCCGCGCAAAGGCTCTTGCAATTGCTTCCCCAATACCGGTCCCTCCGCCCGTAACAATGGCGACTTTATGTTCGAGTCTCATCAGTGCACCCTCCTTGAAATAATTGTGTTGAGCGTGTCTCGCTTCATACTCTTCGTGACGCAGTGAATGGCGATGAGTTTCTTATGCCGCCATCACCAGTTCCTTCAGCCGTCGGCGCCACAACTGATCTGGCTCGATCGTTTGGGTGGTGTGATGATGAGTCACGATCATAGGATCGACGATCGCGCCGCAGTTGAGACAGCGCCAGCCGGAGATCTCAGATCCCGCAGAACCCAATTCAAGGTCGTCATACCGCTCTCGAACCATCAGCCCATCACACCGTTGACATCTCATACGGCGCCTCCTTTCCTGGATGGCCTCTGTAACTTCACATGTGGAATGATCATTCCATAATTAGGTCAAAAAAAAAGAGATCGGTTCAATCCAAGATCGAGAGCGCGGTTGCCGCTGTCTGCTGCACCCTGTCAGCCGACGTTCCGGCCTTGATCATCACAATGGAGCCTTGCATCATCGTCGTGAGAAAGCGCGCTAGCGCCCGTGGATCTTTTTCACTGCTCAATTCACCCTGCAGTTTCGCACGGGCCAAGGCCTTAACGAACGTATCTTCAGCCAGCTTTAGGGCCTGGCGAAGCG
>JANNNT010000327.1:0-8759 GCA_031398685.1 Rhodocyclaceae bacterium
GCAGTTCTACTTCCGCACCACCGACGTAACGGGAGCCATCTCCCTGCCGGAAGGTGTTGAAATGGTCATGCCGGGCGACAACATCCAGATGACGGTCAAGCTGATCAACCCGATCGCCATGGAAGAAGGTCTGCGCTTCGCCATCCGTGAAGGCGGTCGTACCGTCGGCGCCGGCGTCGTCGCCAAGATCATCGAGTAACGGAAACAAAGACGTCAGGGCGTTCCGGTAACGGGGCGCCCTTTGTCTCTGCTGCAGGGGTATAGCTCAACTGGCAGAGCGTCGGTCTCCAAAACCGAAGGTTGGGGGTTCGATTCCCTCTGCCCCTGCCATCACTATAAATAAAGCTGACGAAATGGCCGATAAAATCAAGTTTGCGTTGGCGTTGTTGCTTCTGGTTGCCGGCGTGGCTGGCTTTTACCTTCTTGCCGAGCAGGCGATGATTCTGCGCGTGCTGGCGGTTCTGGCTGGGGTTGGATTGTCTGCTGCTGTGGCGTGGCAGACCGAACCCGGTCGCCAGTTCTTTGGTTTTGCCAAAGAGGCTACAAACGAGGCAAAAAAAGTTGTCTGGCCGTCGCGCAAGGAAACCCTCCAAACCACGGGTTTGGTGTTTGCCTTTGTCGTCGTCATGGCGATTTTTCTCTGGCTGACTGACAAGAGCCTTGAATGGGTGTTGTATGACCTGGTTCTTGGATGGAGAAAATCATGAGCAAGCGCTGGTATGTGGTTCACGCCTATTCGGGCTTCGAAAAGAGCGTGCAGCGAGCTCTTGACGAGCGTATTCAGCGCCAGGGAATGCAGGATGTTTTTGGCCGCGTTCTGGTGCCGGTTGAAGAAGTCGTCGAATTGAAAATGGGTCAGAAAAGCATCTCGGAACGCAAGTTCTTCCCTGGCTACGTGCTGGTGGAAATGGAGATGAACGACGAGTCGTGGCATCTCGTGAAAAGCACACCCAAGGTTACCGGTTTTGTCGGCGGCTCTGCCAACAAGCCGACTCCGATTTCCGAGAAGGAAGTCGAAAAGATCATGCAGCAGATGCAGGACGGCGTCGAGAAACCGCGTCCCAAGGTGCTGTTCGAGCCGGGTGAAATAGTTCGAGTCAAGGAAGGTCCGTTTACCGATTTCCATGGATCGGTTGAGCACGTCAATTATGAAAAAAATCGCCTCCGTGTGTCAGTGACCATTTTTGGTCGTGCCACACCAGTAGAGCTGGAATTCGGTCAGGTCGAAAAAGCCTGATTCAGCTTGGATCGTGGCGCGTGAGTTTCTCAACGCGCTACAGTAGTGCGGCCTCTGGGTCGCGTTTGTCGTTGGGGAGCGCTTTGAAAAGCGCGTTTGCACCCGTTTAAAGGAGTTATACCGTGGCAAAGAAAATTGTCGGCTTTATCAAGCTGCAAGTGCCGGCGGGCAAGGCCAATCCTTCGCCCCCGATCGGGCCAGCGCTAGGTCAGCGCGGGCTCAACATCATGGAATTCTGCAAAGCCTTCAATGCCCAGACTCAAGGTCTGGAGCCAGGTTTGCCGATTCCGGTGGTGATTTCCGCTTTTGCGGACAAGAGCTTCACCTTCATCATGAAGACGCCGCCGGCGACCATTCTGATCAAGAAGGCCGCTGGAATTCAAAAGGGTAGCCCGAAGCCCCATACCGACAAGGTTGGCAAGCTGACACGTGCCCAGTGCGAAGCTATCGCTACACAAAAAATGCCCGATCTGACCGCCGCGGATATGGATGCCGCGGTGCGCACGATCGCTGGCAGCGCCCGTTCGATGGGCATTACCGTGGAGGGCCTCTAACATGGCAACTCTGAGCAAGCGCCAAAAAGCAATGCAGGGCAAGCTTGACCACAACAAGAGCTACGCCGTTGGCGAAGCACTGAAGCTGGCCAAGGGCTTTGCAACGGCCAAGTTTGACGAGTCGATTGACGTCGCTGTCAGCCTAGGCATCGACGCACGTAAATCGGACCAACTGGTTCGTGGTTCGGTCGTGCTGCCGGCAGGTACGGGCAAGACCGTTCGCGTTGCCGTGTTTGCGCAAGGTGAAAAGGCCGAAGCTGCCAGGGCTGCCGGTGCCGATATCGTCGGTTTCGAAGACCTCGCGGCAGATATCAAGGCCGGTAATATGAATTTCGACGTGGTTATCGCCACCCCGGATGCCATGCGCGTTGTCGGACAACTTGGTCAGATCCTCGGCCCGCGCGGACTGATGCCGAACCCGAAGGTCGGTACCGTGACCATGGATGTGGTTACTGGTGTCAAGAATGCCAAGGCCGGTCAGGTTCAATACCGTACCGACAAGGGGGGTATTGTGCACAGCACGATCGGTCGCGCTTCATTCGACGCTGAAAAGCTCGAGCAAAACCTGAAGGCGCTGGTTGAGGCACTAACCAAGGCCAAACCGGCTAATTCAAAAGGTCAGTACCTGAAGAAAATTGCCGTGTCCAGCACCATGGGGCCGGGCGTCCGCGTGGATTCGTCCACGCTGTAAGGATGTGTGCAGAGTCGAACAGTTCGGCTCTGGAAAGAACTTTGGGCTGCCGGCGGGCTGAATTGCCGGCAGATCGTCAAAGACCGCAGGTGCCGGGGGGCTGAACAATGCCTGATGGTTTAAGTGTGCAAGCGGCCTGCGTAGACGGTGAACCCCGAACAGGATTTCCTGGCAGTTACAGAACTGCTGGTGCTCTTGGTTCAGGTCGCCGTGGGTGCGATGAGTCCAGCCGGACACATCGTGTGTTGACTTGATAGGAGGAAGGACCCATGGGTCTCAATCTTGATGAAAAGAAAGCCGTCGTGGCTGAGGTGTCGGCTCAAGTAGCTACTGCCCAGACTATCGTCGTGGCTGAGTACAGCGGTATGGAGGTGGCTCACCTCACCAAACTGCGTGCTCAGGCTCGCAAGTCTGGCGTGTATCTGCGTGTGCTGAAAAACACCCTGGTTCGTCGTGCAGTTGCGGACAGCACTTTTGCTGGCCTTGCTGAGCAAATGACCGGTCCGCTGATTTATGGTATTTCGGTTGATCCTGTGGCCGCAGCAAAAGTGCTGAATGACTTTGCCAAAACCAATGACAAGCTGGTTCTGAAGGCTGGCGGATATGCCGGCAAGGTGCTGGACAAGGCCGGTGTGCAAGCACTTGCCTCGATCCCGAGTCGCGAAGAACTGCTCGGCAGGTTGCTCGGTATCATGCAGGCACCGGTTACCGGTTTTGCCTGTGCCCTTGCTGCGTTGGCCAAGCAACGTGAGGAAGCGGTCGTCTGATCGTTTTTTTGCAAGCTCACTGACCGCTTTTACACGTATCCAGATTTAGGAGTTTATTGATTATGGCTATTACCAAAGACGACATCCTCGACGCTGTTGGTTCGATGACTGTTATGGATCTGAACGACCTGGTCAAGGCGTTCGAAGAGAAGTTTGGCGTCTCCGCAGCGTCGATGGCCGTTGCTGGCCCGGCTGCCGCTGCGGCTGCTGTTGAAGAACAGACCGAATTCACCGTCATGCTGGTTAGTTTTGGCGAGAAGAAGGTTGAAGTGATCAAGGTTGTTCGCGCAGCGACCGGTCTTGGTTTGAAAGAAGCCAAGGATCTCGTTGATGGTGCTCCGAAGCCCGTCAAGGAAGCGATTTCCAAGGCGGATGCTGAAGCCCTCAAGAAGTTGCTCGAGGATGCCGGCGCCAAGGTCGAGATCAAGTAATCACGACTTTGCAAGTTGGGCTGGCCGCTGTTTAGCTGCCAGCCCTTTTGTGCTTTTCCGGAAACGACATTGTTTTTGCGTCGTTTCTACCGATTGAATGTGCAGATTTGTAGCGTGCAAATGCAAGCACAAATGTCAGAGATGCAGTAGGCGGACCGATTTGCCTCAGCTGACCCGTTGTACTTATGTTTGTCCGTTGCGAACCGACTTGAGTCTCTCGACTCTTGACGGGATGCGCTAGAGGATTTTGCTTTCTGAGCTCGGAGCGACCATGACCTACTCCTACACCGAGAAAAAACGTATCCGCAAGAGTTTTGCCAAGCGCGCCAATGTGCTTGACGTTCCATTCTTGCTGGCGACGCAACTGGAATCTTTCACCGCTTTCCTGCAGGCCGCAGTTCCGCCTGCACAGCGCAAGAGCCAGGGGCTGCAAGCCGCGTTCTCCTCGATCTTCCCGATCGTTAGCCACAGCGGTAATGCCAGGCTGGAGTTTGTCAGCTATGCACTTGCCGAGCCCGCTTTTGACGTCAAGGAATGCCAGCAGCGCGGCTTGACGTTCGCTTCGGCCCTGCGCTCGAAAGTTCGTCTGATCATTCTTGATCGCGAAACTCCCGACACTATCAAGGAAGTCAAGGAGCAGGAAGTCTACATGGGCGAGATACCGCTCATGACGACGACGGGTTCTTTCGTCATCAACGGTACCGAGCGCGTCATCGTATCGCAGTTGCATCGTTCGCCGGGTGTCTTCTTTGAGCATGATCGGGGCAAGACGCATAGTTCCGGCAAGCTGCTTTTTTCGGCTCGCGTGATTCCATACCGCGGTTCCTGGCTGGACTTCGAATTTGATCCGAAGGACATCCTCTTCTTCCGCGTCGACCGTCGACGCAAGATGCCGGTAACAACCCTGCTCAAGGCAATTGGCCTGACGCCGGAGCAAATCCTGCGCGAGTTCTTCGAATTCGATACCTTCCAGATCAACAAGAAGGGCGTCGAGTTTCATCTCGTGCCCGAACGCCTGCGTGGTGAAGTGGCGCGTTTCGACTTCAACGACAAGTCCGGCAAGGTTCTCGTCGCCAAAGACAAGCGCATTACCGGCAAACACATTCGTGAACTTGATGCCGCAGGGATCAAGCAGATTGCCGTGCCGGAAGATTTTCTCGTTAGCCGTGTGGTCGCCCAGAACATCATCGACAAGGAAACTGGCGAGGTCCTGGCCAATGCGAATGAAGAAATTACCGAGGCATTGCTGGCCAAACTGATTGAGGCCGGTGTCAACACGCTGCAGACGCTGTACATCAATGATCTGGATCGCGGTGGCTTCATCTCCCACACCCTGCGTACTGACGAGACTATTTCGAAGCAGGCTGCGCGCGTTGCCATCTATCGCATGATGCGCCCGGGCGAGCCGCCAACGGAAGAGGCGGTTGAGATCCTGTTCAATGGTTTGTTCTATTCCGACGACCGTTACGACCTTTCGGCCGTTGGCCGGATGAAATTCAACCGTCGCGTCGTTCGCCAGGATGTCGTGGAACACAAGGTGATGGTCAAGCATGTTCCGGCCAAACGTGATGCCATTGTCAACGCTATCGTCGCGACGGCAGGCGGTTCGACCGCAGCCGTTGAGTTGCTGCTCAGCGAGTTGTCTTACGGCATGCGTGCAGTTGCTGAAAACCTGACCGAAGCGGATGCCACAGCATTGTCGGTCCAACTGAAAACCTTGGGCGTAAGCAACGAAATTCGTGACCAGCTGACCTTGTCGCCGCGCGACATCGTTGAAGTCATCAAGATTCTTGTCGAACTGCGCAATGGTCGCGGCGATATCGACGATATCGACCACCTTGGCAATCGCCGCGTGCGTTCCGTTGGCGAACTGGCCGAGAACCAGTTCCGTGCCGGTCTTGTACGCGTTGAGCGTGCCGTCAAGGAACGCCTCTCACAGGCCGAGTCCGACAATCTGATGCCGCATGACCTGATCAACGCCAAACCGATCAGTGCTGCGGTCAGGGAGTTCTTCGGCTCCAGCCAGCTCTCGCAGTTCATGGACCAGACCAATCCGCTGTCCGAGATTACGCACAAGCGTCGCGTTTCGGCCCTCGGCCCGGGCGGTTTGACGCGCGAACGTGCCGGCTTCGAAGTGCGCGACGTGCATCCGACGCATTACGGCCGTGTCTGTCCGATCGAGACACCGGAAGGTCCGAACATCGGCCTGATCAACTCACTGGCGCTTTTTGCGCGCACCAATGAGTACGGTTTCCTCGAAACGCCGTATCGAAAAGTGGTTGATAGCAAGGTCACCGACCAGATTGAATATCTGTCAGCGATTGTTGAGGGCGGCTTCATCATTGCCCAGGCCAATGCATCGCTCGGCGACGACGGTTTGCTCAGTGATGATCTGGTGACCTGTCGTGAAAAGGGCGAAACCATTCTCGCCGAACCCGCACGTGTTCAATACATGGACGTTGCGCCCGGGCAGATCGTTTCGGTCGCAGCCTCGCTGATCCCCTTCCTTGAGCATGATGACGCGAACCGCGCGCTGATGGGTGCCAATATGCAACGCCAGGCGGTTCCCTGTCTGCGTCCGGAAAAACCGGTCGTTGGTACGGGCATCGAACGTACCGTAGCCGTCGACTCGGGTACGGCGGTGCAGGCGCTACGTGGCGGCAAGGTCGATTATGTTGATGCCTCTCGCATTGTGGTTCGCGTTAACGACGACGAAACCGTGCCTGGCGAAGTCGGCGTCGATATTTACAATCTCGTGAAGTACACCCGTTCCAACCAGAACACCAATATCAATCAGCGTCCGCTGGTTCGTGTCGGTGATGTCATTGCTCAGGGCGATGTGGTTGCAGACGGGGCGTCGACCGACAAGGGTGAGCTGGCGCTGGGTCAGAACATGCTGATCGCGTTCATGCCGTGGAATGGCTACAACTTTGAAGATTCGATCCTGATCTCTGAGCGTGTCGTTGCCGAAGACCGTTTCACTTCGATCCATATCGAAGAGCTGACGGTTGTTGCCCGTGACACCAAGCTTGGTCCGGAAGAAATTACCCGTGATATCGCTTCGCTTGGCGAGTCGCAGCTGTCGCGCCTGGATGAATCCGGTATCGTTTATATCGGCGCTGAAGTGGAAGCCGGCGACGTTCTGGTCGGCAAGGTCACGCCGAAGGGCGAAACCCAGCTGACGCCGGAAGAGAAGTTGCTCCGTGCGATTTTCGGCGAGAAAGCGTCCGACGTTAAGGACACCTCGCTCCGCGTACAGTCCGGTATTGCCGGCACGGTTATCGATGTCCAGGTGTTTACCCGTGAGGGCATCGAGCGCGACAAGCGTGCGCAATCGATCATTGACGACCACTTGCGTGGTTACAAACTTGATCTCGCCGACCAGTTGCGTATTGTCGAGCGCGATGCATTCGCCCGGGTTGAGCGTTTGATTGTTGGCAAGGTCGCCAATGGCGGTCCGAAGCGTTTGGCCAAGGGCAGTGAAATCACCAAGGACTACCTTGGAGAGGTTGATGCGCACCATTGGTTCGACATCCGTATGGCCGACGACGAGGTGGCACAGCAACTGGAATCGCTCCGCGAGGGTTTGGAGCAGACGCGCAAGGACTTCGATATAGCCTTCGAAGAGAAGCGCAAGAAACTGACTCAGGGCGACGAACTGCCGCCGGGTGTGCAGAAAATGGTCAAGGTCTATGTGGCCGTCAAGCGTCGCCTGCAGTCGGGCGACAAGATGGCCGGGCGTCACGGTAACAAGGGCGTGGTTTCCCGTATCGTGCCGGTTGAAGACATGCCGCATATGGCCGATGGCCGTCCGGTTGATATCGTGCTGAACCCGTTGGGTGTTCCATCACGGATGAACGTTGGGCAGGTTCTTGAGGTCCACCTCGGCCTGGCTGCCAAGGGACTTGGCTTCAAGATCGGCGACATGTTGCGCCGGCAGGCCAACGCCAAGGAAGTGCGTGGTTTCCTCGAACAGGTTTATAACAGCAATGGCAAACCTGAAGATCTTGATCAGCTCAACGACAAGGAAATCATGGAAATGGCCGGTAATCTGGAGGCCGGCGTGCCATTCGCGACCCCGGTGTTTGACGGTGCCAAGGAAGAGGAAATCAAGGACATGCTGCGACTGGCCGGAATGCCGGAATCAGGGCAGATGACCTTGTTCGACGGCCGTACCGGCGAGCAGTTTGAACGCAAGGTGACCGTCGGCTACATGCACGTGCTCAAACTGCATCACCTGGTTGATGACAAGATGCACGCTCGTTCTACTGGCCCGTACTCGCTGGTTACCCAGCAGCCTTTGGGTGGCAAGGCACAGTTCGGTGGTCAGCGCTTCGGCGAAATGGAAGTGTGGGCGCTTGAAGCTTACGGCGCTGCTTATGTTCTGCAGGAAATGCTGACGGTCAAGTCGGATGATGTGAATGGCCGCACCAAGGTCTATGAGAGCATCGTCAAGGGTGACCACAAGATTGAGGCCGGTATGCCGGAGTCCTTCAATGTATTGGTCAAGGAAATTCGCTCGCTGGCAATTGACATTGATCTGGAGCGGTTTTAAGTTGTTGAGCGACGGCGTCTGCGGCTTCGGCCGCAGCAAAGAGAATTTGTATTCTCACCCCGAACGGAGTGAAAGATGAAAGCACTGCTTGATTTGTTTAAACAGGTAACGCAAGAAGAACAGTTCGATGCGATTACCATCGGCTTGGCCTCGCCGGACAAAATTCGGTCTTGGTCATACGGCGAAGTCAAAAAGCCGGAAACGATCAACTATCGTACCTTCAAGCCGGAACGTGATGGCCTGTTCTGCGCCAAGATTTTTGGCCCAATCAAGGATTACGAGTGTCTGTGTGGCAAGTACAAACGCCTCAAGCATCGTGGTGTAATCTGCGAGAAGTGCGGCGTTGAAGTCACCCTGTCCAAGGTGCGCCGCGAGCGTATGGCGCACATCGAACTGGCCTCGCCGGTTGCTCATATCTGGTTTCTGAAGAGTCTCCCGAGCCGTCTCGGCATGGTGCTTGACATGACCTTGCGCGACATCGAGCGCGTGCTGTACTTCGAAGCCTTTGTTGTGTGCGATCCGGG
>JANNNT010000335.1:0-2690 GCA_031398685.1 Rhodocyclaceae bacterium
GGGCGCAGCCTGGAACCACCGGAACCGTTTGTGCAGACGATGGACGCACTGGACTCGATTGAGCCGGGTCAGAAGGTTCTGCTCATCGTTGGCCGTGAGCCCTTTCCGCTCTATCGCGCTCTGGAACTTAACGGAATTGCCTGGCAAACCGAGCTTAATTCCGATGGTAGCGTTGAAGTATTGATGTGGCACAAGCCAGCGTAGCCCGCCTCGTCCGGGCGGGTTCGCCCAGCTCTTATGTCGGGGGTTAGACCAGCATGCAGGCGCTTCTTTCTTACGACCAGTCGCCACCGCTCGGCGTGCCCTTCCGTTTTTTCCTGACCGCTCCCTGCTTCGGCATCCTCGCCGGCGCGCTGCTCTTATGGGCCGGGCCGGATAGCTTTGCCTCGCGCTGGACGCCCGCCGTGCTGGCGCTGACGCACCTCATTACGGCCGGATTCATGCTGCAGGTCATGCTGGGTGCGATGATGCAGATCATGCCGGTTCTTTTGGGCGCCAATATCGTCAGGCCGTTGCGGGTGGCCGCTGTCGTTCATCCTGCAATAACCCTGGGTGCGCTATTCCTGACCGTGGCTTTCCTGACTTTCGCGCCGCTCTTTTTCAAGCTGGCGGCGATATTTTTCGGCCTTGGCATTGCCTATTTTGTCGTCTCTGCCGCGCGCGCATTACGTGGTATTCCGTCAACGAATCCGACCCTTGGCGGGCTGAGGCTGTCTCTGGTGGGCTTGAGTGTGACGGTCGGTCTAGGCATCGCATTGGCCGGATCGCTCGGCTGGTCGCTCGACCTGCCGCTGATGCAACTCGCGGATATTCATCTGGGCTGGGGGTTCCTGGCCTGGGCTACCGTTTTGCTGGCGGCTGTCGCCTATGTCGTGGTTCCCATGTTTCAGCTTACGCCGGCTTATCCGGACTGGTTCGGTCGCTGGTTTTCATCACTGGCGCTTGCTGTGGTGGCGTTATGGTCGCTGGCTGAATTCAGCGGGCTGGACCGTGCCTCGTTGCTGCTAGGCGCTGCCGCGGTGGCTGTTGTTGCGATTTTTGCCGTTGTGACACTGGACATCCAGCGGCGCAGCAAACGACCGAACTTCGATGCAACACAGCATTATTGGCGACTGGCCATGCTCAGCGTTTTGGCGGCCTGTGTCGTGTGGCTGGCGGCGAGAACATTCCCAATGGTGGCCGAATGGCAGGGCTGGCCGCTGTTGTGCGGCGTGTTCCTGCTTTTTGGCGGTTTCATGTCGGTGATTATCGGAATGCTCTACAAGATCGTCCCTTTCCTGATCTGGCTCCATCTGCAGAATCTGGGGAGGGGGCGCATGATGGCGCCCAACATGAAAAAAATAATCGCCGCGCGGGACATGGATCGCCAGATGCTCGCGCACGTTGTCTCGTGTGCCCTGCTGCTGCTGGCCGTGTTCTGGCCGACGGTGTTTGTCTATCCGGCGGGATTGGCCCTGATGGTGGCCAATGGCTGGCTTTTACGCAACGTTTTGTCAGCAATGTCGGTCTATCGCAAGCATTTGCTAAAAACTGAATCCGAGATCAGTAGTCAAAGCTAACGATGCATTACTACTTCGCCCTTAAATATCTTCATGTGACGTGTGTCATCGCCAGTGGCTCCGGGTTTTTTCTGCGCGGACTGTGGATGCTGTCTGATTCACCTCTGCAGCACCGACGCTGGGTGCGGATTTTTCCGCACGTTGTCGACACGGCCCTGCTCGGCAGCGCCATCGCGCTGGCCGTGATCAGCGCCCAGTATCCCGTGGCCCAAGACTGGTTGACGGCCAAACTGGTCGGTCTGCTGGTCTATATCCTATGCGGCACGATGGCGCTTAAACGCGGCAAGAGCAAAACAACGCGCGCGGCTTTTTTTGTGGCCGCTTTGCTGGCGTTTGCCTATATCGTGGCGGTAGCTTTGGCACGCAGCCCACTTGCCGGACTCAATTAGCAAGGTGGGTTGAACCGCGCCCGCAGGGTTGGTTTAGACTAGCCTGATCATCAGAACGCACAGGGATGCTTTATCACCATGACCTCCTTCGCAGCAACCATCGTTTTTGATCCCGAGATCATCCATCGTTTCGACGTCAACGGCCCACGCTACACGTCGTACCCGACGGCGGATCGCTTCGTCGATAGTTTCAGCGCCGAGCGGTGCAGCCATTGGCTGAGCCATCGCAATGCGGGCAACGGCGCTGCTTCTGGCGCGACTCGCCAGCCGCTTTCCCTGTACTTCCACATCCCGTTCTGCAACACCATCTGTTACTACTGCGCCTGCAACAAGATCATTACCAAGGATCATGGGCGCTCGGCCAAATACCTGAAGTATCTGGCCAGAGAACTGGCGCTGCAGAGCAGCCACCTGGCTGACGGCGACAACGAAGTCGCGCAGTTACACTGGGGCGGCGGGACGCCGACCTTTCTCTCGCACGACGAAATGCGCCAGTTGATGGCGGCGACCCGCAAGCACTTCCGGCTGGTCGAGGAGGGTGAATATTCCATCGAAGTCGATCCGCGCAAGGTCGATCGTGCCACTGTCGAACTGCTCGGCGAACTCGGCTTCAACCGCATGAGCGTTGGCGTGCAGGACTTCGACGAGAGCGTTCAGCAGGCAGTCAACCGCATTCAGAGCGAGGCAGAAACCTTTGCCGTGATCGACGCCGCCCGGGCCAATGGCTTCAAGTCGATCAGCA
>JANNNT010000465.1:0-27544 GCA_031398685.1 Rhodocyclaceae bacterium
GCCTGATAGAGAAAGACAGGGCCGAACGGGTTTGGGGCGTAATTTTAAAACGATTATCAATCCGATAGCCAACTACCCAGGCAATTTCACCCGCTGTCTCCAGTACCGTAATCACATCTTTGTCAGTTACCGGCACCTTACTGTCAATCAAAAAGTCACTCAGTTTTCGTTTATGCTCCATGCCGAGGGGATAGAAGAAATCACCCGCTTTCCATTTGCGCCAGCGAAGCGGGAAGTTTAGTTTTCCTTCATCCAATACGGCAACGAAAGAATCCTTTGAAATAGTGGTGAGTTCGTGTTTTTCAATATCCATATCCCATGATCCAAGAATGGCATTATCCTGCCCTTGTTTAATGGTAACATCTTCCCAGAATTTTTCATGAGGTGACACAATCAAATGCGCACGATCAATAATTAATTGATAACCTGGGCTCATAAATCGCTTACCCGATTGACCCGATAATGCAACAACCATATCCTCGCACTGATCAAAATTAAAGCCGTACTCTTTAACAGTTCTCCAAAGGAGGGTAGCATTATCAACCGCGGCCTTTTCAATCAGAATGTTCGATTTGTCTTTTACAACATGATTCTGCATCCATTTTTGAACATACTTCTCAAGTAAGAAAAGTTCGTCTTTAATTTTCCGATGGCCACGTTCAAGTGTAGACTCCAGTGAAGGGTTAATCTCTTTTAATTTTGGTATTACCTGGTGGCGAATAAAATTACGTTGATAATCATCCTTCTGATTGCTTTGATCCTCACGCCATATTATTCCCTTCTCTTTCGCAAAAAGTTCAATCGCTTCACGGGTGGCGTACAGCATCGGACGAATTGTGCGGCCATTCTTGACAGGAATTCCTGAGAATCCCTCCAGTCCAGAACCATGAACCCAATTCAATAAAACCGTTTCAATGGAATCATTCAAATGATGTGCTGTGGCAAGGTGATTAAACAAATGCTGATCAAGTAATTCATCAAACCAGGCATAGCGAAGTTCTCGTGCAGCCATTTGAATGGAGATGCCATTTTGCTTCGCGTATACTTCAGTTTCGAAACGCTTACCATAATAAGGAACTTGTAAGGTTTCACACAGCTGCGAAACGAAAGATTCATCTCCATCAGATTCCTTTCCACGCAATTTAAAATTACAATGCGCCACACCAAACGAAAATCCTGCTTCTTTAAAGAGATGGAGCATAGTTACTGAATCTAGTCCACCACTAACCGCCAACATGATTTTCTGATCAGGCTTGCAGAGATCATTTTGTTGAATATGGTTCAGAAATTGCTTCAGCACGGGTCAAAGATACTACTGCCCGTAATAGAGTTTCGCAGTACTCAGTAAGTTTTTGGTTAATTTTGGCCTCATGATGCGCTTTTCTGCCCTAATTGTATTCTTCATATTGATTGCTTTTGTGCGCACGTTCGACGCCCTTGGTCACCTTGCTGACCACGCTCTGCATGCTGCTGACCGCATTGCCGGCGCTGGTGCGCATGGTGTCAATCGTTTCGGCGATTTCCTTGGTTGAGGACGAGGTGCGTTCCGCCAGTTTGCGGACTTCATCGGCCACCACCGCAAATCCACGCCCCTGTTCGCCGGCGCGGGCAGCCTCGATGGCGGCATTGAGTGCCAGCAGATTGGTCTGGTCGGCGACTTCCTTGATTACCGTAACGACGTTGGCGATCTGCTGGCTGTGCAACTCAAGCCCGTGGATGAGTTCCGCCGCTTCATGCACGGTCGCCGCGATGTCCTGAATATCGCTCGCCGTCTGGCCGATGACTTTTTCGCCCGAACTGGCCAGCCGACCTGATTCGCTGGAAATGCGGTTGGCTTCCTGCGCGCGGTCGGCAACATGGTTGATGCTGACGGTCATTTCTTCCACCGTGGCGGCCATGCCGGAGGCCGCTTCGCTTTGCTGGTGCGATGCCGTGGCCACTTGGTTCGAGGTGATGGCCATCTGGTTGGCAGCGGACGCTACGGACAGAGCACCGGCGGCGATGGATTTCAGATTGCCCTGCAGTTTATCGAGCAGGCGATTCAGCGCTGACGTGGTCTGCCCGATTTCGTCCCGCTGGCTCACGTTCACTCGAATGGTGAAGTCCAGATCGCTCTCGACGCGGCTGACCATGGATTGAATCTGGCGCAGTGAAGATCTGATGTCGCGCAACAGGAAGAAACCAAGAAGCCCCACAAGGGCTACACCCGCCAGAATGACGACCAGTGACGTTGTTCTGCCCTTTTCTGCGGTTGAAATGGCTTCATTCACGGACGTGTCGGCTTCCGTCTCGTTGAAGGCCACGTGATCATCGAAGCCTTTCAGCGTTTTAACCCCATGAGGAGCAACCATGGTGTTCAACAATTGCCGTGCATATTCATTCTCGTACTTCTGCAATCTCGGCAGCACTTCTGCGTTGAACATCTCCATATAGGCCTTCAAGTTGCCGATACTGGCAACCAGCAGCTTTTTGTCGTCATCAGTGGAGATCAGCTTTTCGTAGTCCTTGAGCAGTTTTGTGATGTCAATCGCCCTGGACGAAATCCGCTTTTCGATGATCTTCATCTGAGCGTCATCTTCATTAACAAACAGCGCCAGGATGTCGACACGTATCTCCATGAACGCTTGCCGTGCGTCCCCCAAGATGTGCACGCCTGCCATGCTGTCGTCTTTGATCTGCTTGATGCTGGCGGTTCCTTTGCTCGCCACCGACAGCCCGAAAAAGCCAACCAGCAGCAGGGCAATGACCGAGGTAGAAATCATCAGCATGATGCGATGGGCGATAGTCAAGTTTTTCATGGAAACTACTCCTGATCAACAGAAAGATGGCGATTAAGCGATAAATAAATCAATCACTGATGATTGTATTCAGTATTCGATTCTGATACTTGCCTTTCTGCAAAATCGCTCCCTGCAACAGGTAAGCCCTGTTCAGCGGCGTGTTCTCGTCTTGCCTTGGCTACACTGCTCCGCTACGCTACATGTGATGGCGGGAGCATTAACGGAACCATCAGAGCGAACCGGGTTCTTACGAGCCCATTCCAGCCTTCCGATGGCCGCCCCCGTTACGCCGTTTGGTCCAAATTTGGGACCCGGGTTGCGTCATTTATTGCAGAAGCACGGATTTTCTAACTCATTGACAAGTCTGGATCTGGCATGGAACGTGAATCAATGGATTTCGATGTCCTGATCGTTGGCGGCGGCCCGGCCGGGCTGGGGGCGGCAATCAGGTTGAAGCAACTGGGCCTGGAAGCGGGGCAGGATTATTCCGTCTGCCTGATCGAAAAAGCGGCCGAGATCGGCGCGCACATTCTCTCCGGCGCGGTGATGGATCCGCGGGCGCTGAACGAACTCATTCCCGACTGGAAAGCGCAGGGCGCTCCGCTCAATACGCCCGTCTCTGAGGACCGGGTGCTCTTCCTTTCCGAAACAGGGGCGCGCCAGATGCCCAATGGCTTGCTCCCCGATGCTTTTCATAACGATGGCAACTACGTCGTTCGTCTCGGCAAACTTGCCAAATGGCTTGGCGAAAAGGCCGAACAACTCGGCGTTGAGGTCTACCCCGGCTTTGCCGGCGCCGACATCCTCTTTGCTGAAAACGGTGCGGTCGCTGGCGTCATCACCGGCGACATGGGCGTATTGCGCGATGGAACGCCTGGCCCCAACTACCAGCCAGGTATGGAATTGCGCGCCCGATACACCTTCTTTGCCGAAGGCTGTCGCGGTCACCTGGGCAAACGGCTTGAAGAGAAATTCAAGCTGCGCGCGGGCGTTGATCCGCAAACCTATGGCATGGGGCTCAAGGAACTCTGGGAAGTTCCTGCCGCGCAGCATCAGGCCGGCCTCGTCGTTCATACCGCCGGTTGGCCGCTGGATAACGCGACTTACGGCGGCGGCTTTCTCTATCATCTGGAGAACAATCTCGTCGCGGTCGGCTACGTGGTCGGGCTCGGTTATAGCAATCCCTACCTTTCCCCATTTGAGGAATTCCAGCGCTACAAGACGCATCCGGCCATCAGTAAATTTCTTGAAGGCGGCAAGCGCATGGCCTACGGTGCCCGTGCGATCAGTGCCGGTGGCCTGCAAAGCCTGCCCCGGCTGGTTTTTCCTGGGGGTGCGCTGATTGGCGACGATGCCGGTTTTCTCAACGCGGCACGCATCAAGGGTAGCCATGCCGCGATCAAATCCGGCATGCTGGCCGCAGAAGCCGCTTTCGAAGCCCTCGTCGCCGGACGTTCGGGGGACGAACTGGCCGCCTTTCCTGAGTCCTTCAAGACCAGCTGGCTGTACCAGGAGTTGCACAAGGCACGCAACTTCAAGCCGTATATGAAGCTCGGGTTGTGGCCGGGGTCGCTGCTCTTCGGCATCGACCAGAAACTCTTCGGCGGCAAGGTGCCTTGGACGCTGCACAATGATGCCGATCACACGACCTTGAAGCGCGCTGCCGACTGCGCCCCCATTGCCTATCCCAAACCCGACGGCAAGCTGAGCTTTGACCGGCTCTCCTCGGTGTTCATTTCCAACACCAATCACACGGAAGATCAGCCGTGCCACTTGCGGCTAAAGGACGCATCGGTGCCGATTGCCATCAACCTCGCAGACTATGATGCCCCCGAACAACGCTATTGCCCGGCGGGCGTTTATGAAATCGTGCGTGACGCGGAAGGCAATAACCCGAGTCTGCAGATCAATGCGCAGAACTGCGTGCACTGCAAAACCTGCGACATCAAGGACCCGACCCAGAACATCACCTGGGTGACCCCGCAGGGTGGCGAGGGACCGATCTATCAGGGAATGTAACGCGACTTCTGCAACATGGAAATGCAAAATTTTTGCATATTCGCCGTTGCGGCATGGGGATTCAAGTCTGACAGGAGAATGAAATGAGCGAGTACCGTGCACCGATCCGTGACATGCAGTTTGTGCTGAAGGAGTTGGCCGGGCTGGACGAGGTTGTCCTGTTGCCTGGTTGCGAGGAGGCGACGGCAGATGTTGTCGACGCCGTTCTGGACGAAGCCGCCCGGTTTGCCGAAACGGTTCTGTCACCGCTCAACGTGGTGGGTGACCTTGAAGGCGCTCGATTTCGTGAGGGTCAGGTGACCATGCCCAAGGGCTTCAAGGAGGCCTACAAACTGTTTGCCCAAAGCGGCTGGACGGCGCTCGGCAGCGAGCCGCAATGGGGCGGGCAGGGGTTGCCCAAGCTGGTATCAACGCCGGTGAACGAGATCTGGAAGTCGGCCAATCATGCTTTTTCGCTTTGTCCCTTGCTCACCAGCGGGGCGATTGACGCGCTGGTGCTTACGGGTTCCGCAAAGCTCAAGCAGACCTTCCTTGAGAAGATGGTCAGCGGCGAGTGGACGGGGACGATGAACCTTACCGAGCCGGGTGCGGGGTCCGACCTGGCCGCCGTGCGCACGCGGGCGGAACCGCAGACCGATGGCACGTACAGGATTTTCGGCCAGAAGATCTTCATCACCTACGGCGAGCACGACATGGCGGATAACATCATCCACCTCGTGCTGGCGCGTAACCCGTCGGCGCCTGAAGGTGTCAGGGGAATTTCGCTCTTTATCGTTCCAAAATTCATGGTTAACGAGGATGGCAGTCTGGGCGCGCGTAACGACGCCCGGTGCGTGTCGATCGAACACAAGCTGGGCATTCACGCCAGCCCGACGGCGATGATGGCCTTTGGCGACAAGGGCGGCGCGGTTGCTTATCTGGTTGGCGAAGAGAACCGTGGTCTGGAATACATGTTCATCATGATGAATGTGGCGCGTTTTGGCGTGGGCCTGGAAGGTGTCGCCGTTTGCGAACGTGCCTACCAGCGTGCGCGTGACTACGCGAAGAGTCGTGTTCAAGGAACGGATATCGGCGCACGCGGCGGCGCCAAGGTGCCGATCATTGCTCACCCCGACGTGCGGCGCATGCTCATGAGCATGAAAGCCCACGCCGAGGCAAGTCGTGCGCTGGCCTACGTGGTTGCCGCTGCGCACGACAAGGCGCTGAATCATCCCGATGCCGATGCGCGCAAGAAGAATCAGGCTTTCGTCGATTTGATGATTCCGGTCGTCAAGGGCTGGAGTACCGAGATCGGCATCGAGGTGGCTTCAACCGGGGTGCAGGTTCACGGTGGGATGGGGTACATCGAAGAAACGGGTGCCGCGCAGCATCTGCGCGATGCGCGTATTTCAACGATCTACGAAGGTACGACGGGTATTCAGGCCAACGATCTGATCGGCCGCAAGATGGCGCGTGACGGTGGCGCAGCGTTCAGGACGGTGATCGGCATGATGCGTGCGCTGGATGCTGATCTGGAAAAACAGGATAACGCGCATCTTTCTGCTATTCGCCAGCGTTTCGCTGTCGGTGTCGACGCGCTGGACAAGGCCGGCGCGTGGGTGGTTGCCACCTGTGCCACCGACCTGCGCGCCGCAGCGGCCAGCGCGGTGCCTTTTCTCACCCTGTTCGGCATCGTTGCCGCTGGCTGGCAGATGGCACGCGCAGCGCTTGTCGCGCAGGCGAAAATGGACGGCGGCGATAGTGACCCCTTCTATCCCGCCAAGATCGTCACCGCCCGTTTCTTTGCCGATCACCTGTTGGCAAAGGCCGAAGGTCTGGCGAGTACCGTGACCGACGGTGCGATGGGCGTGATGGCCCTGGCGGAGGATCAGTTCTGAGGGGATGTCTGAAGCTCTATGGGCGTTGAAAACGTTGTGGTTAATGCGCTTTCTACGTTTTCATTGCTCAAAAACCGCCTGCTGAGTTTAGAATGCAGCTTGAGTTTTTTGGATGCAAAGGAGAGCAGAGTGAGTCAAACCCTATTTGAAGCCACCGAAGCATTCCGTCACGCGGTCAGTTCGGCGTCGATGGGCGAACTCAATTTTCCGACCAGTCTGGATGCCAGCCGCCGAGTGCTGAAGGCCGTTGAAAATCCCGATCTCGGTATGGCGGCTCTGGCGAAAATTGTTGTTGCCGAGCCCTTGTTGTCAGCCAAAGTGATTCGACTTTCCAATTCTGTTGCGCTCAACCCCGCCAATCAGATCGTGCGTGACGTCAGGCAAGCGGTTTTGCGCGTCGGGATGGACCCGATCAAGGCACTGGCCATGGTGTTGATCATGGATCAATTGCGTCAGTCGCAGCGCCACAGTGCTTGCCGTGATCTCTCCAACCGCTTGTGGGAGCGCAGTGTCCATGTGGCGGCCCTGTCCTACGTTCTCGCCAAAAAACTCACTCGTCTGAATGCTGATGAAGTCATGTTTGCCGGCATCGTGCATGATCTGGGACGTTTTTATCTGCTCGCGCGGGCGGCTGATTATCCGGCGTTGCTCGAAGATACGGTTGTACTGGCTGAAACCATCAATGACCTGGCTGACCAGGTCACCGAAAAAGTGCTCGAAGCGCTGAAACTGCCGGCCTCGGTAATCGATGCCGTGCTGGCCTCACGGCACTACAGTGGCGCCATGCCCCCCGTCTCGCTGGGTGACATTCTGTTTATCGCCGGGGCCGTCTCACCGCGCCGGGATCCGTTTGAGGAACTCGATGCTCGCGTAACCCCGGTGGCCAATAGCGCTGTCACCCTTGGGCTCGATCAAAGTATGGTGTCAGAGATTATTGCGGCGTCCGGCGACGAGATCTACTCGATCGTTATAGCGCTGGAAAGTTGACCGCGATTCAGTTACTCAGGTAATTTGGCCCTTTGTCCCCGGAATAGCCTTGGCAATGTTCTGCACTTTGCCTTGATGTCCCAGGCTTCACATTGCACGCCTCCGCACGCTGGGCTATGGGAATGTCGTACGTCATAGTGGAAAAGCTGCTGCGGAATCACCTTGAAGTTGCAACCAGGTTGAAAGAGTCTTCATGGAGCAATCCCACCCGCCGAGAAAGTTCGTCTTCACCAGTCGGGTTCCCATCCGCTGGGGCGATATGGATGCCTATCTGCACGTAAATAACACGGTCTACTTCCGATACATGGAGCAGGTTCGCGTCGAGTATCTGGAGAGCATCGGATATCCGATCCAGCCGAAAGGAACGGCCCCGGTGATCATCAATGCCAGTTGCACTTTTCTGGTGCCGTTGAGCTATCCGGGGATTGTCGAGGTGCAGATGTTCTTTGGTACTCCCGGCCGCAGCAGTATTCCGTCGAATTACGAAATCCGCTTGCAGGGCGACGACACGCTCTACGCAACCGGCGATGCAAAAATTATCTGGACGGAAGTGGCGACGGGGAAATCGGTGCCGATTCCGGAGGATTTACGGGCCCTCCTGGCTGACGTCGGCAAGTAAGCCGACTTTTTTTGGGAACTTTGATTTCATGCTTTACCCTGTAGTCAGAGTTCCTTTCTGCGCAAACGTCATTGTGCTCGTGACAGAAAACGTCAAGCGCAGCGCGTCGGTTCGGTGTTCGGTTGTGCGTGGCTGCTTAGCCCAGGATGTTCTAGCGGAGTTTTAAAGATGGGCGCGTTTGGCAATTTTCTGTGGTTTATTCTGGGCGGTGCGCTGATGGGGCTGGGCTGGTGGCTGGTCGGTCTGCTGGCCTTTATGTCGATCATCGGTATCCCGTGGGGCAAGGCCTGTTTCGTGATCGGGCAGTTCGCCTTTTTTCCCTTCGGCAAGGAGGCGGTTAACCGGAAGGACCTGTCGATGCAGGACGACATCGGCACCGGTTCCCTCGGACTGATCGGCAACATCATCTGGTTCCTTCTGGCCGGAGTGTGGCTGGCCATCGGACATGTGCTCTCAGCAGTCGCGTGTTTCGTGACCATTATCGGCATCCCCTTTGGCATCCAGCACCTAAAACTGGCCGCCATTGCCCTGGCACCCATCGGCAAGACGATTGTCGACAAGAAGCTTGCGGCGGCGGTCCGTGGCGAGAATGCGCAGGAAACGCTTTCCAGGCATCGGGAAGGCGCTTGAGCATCGACCTTGACGCAATTTTTATTTTGAGATCTTTGAGCGGAGCTTCATGAACGTTGCCATCGATATTATTTCCGACTTTGTTTGCCCGTGGTGTTTCATCGGCAAGTCCCGCTTGAAAAACGCGGCTGTGCAGGTACTGGAAAAACACCCGGACGTGCGCTTCCAGTTCAACTGGCTGCCGTATTTTCTTAACCCCGACACGCCGCCCGCCGGCGAGTCCTACCGTGTCTTTCTCGAAGCCAAGTTTGGAGGCGCGAAGCAGGTGGACACGATCCAGTCGAATGTGGCCGAAGCCGGGCGGGGTGACGGCGTTGAGTTCAACTTCGAGCGCATTGCCACGCGCCCCAATACCTTGCGCGCGCACCGGCTGGTTTATCGCGCCCAGTCGACCGGTCATCCTTCGGCAGAAATCGAGGCGCTGGTCGAGCGCCTGTTCGTCGCACACTTTCAGCGCGGCGAGGATATCGGCAATAGTGCGACGCTGGCTGATATCGCTGCTGAATGCGGGGATCGAAAGGCAAGCGTGATCGATTTTCTGGAGAGCAACGAGGGGACGCCGCAAGTCAAATCACTGGTTGGCAAAGTCAGTGGTTTGGGAGTGACGGGCGTGCCTTTTTTCATCATCCAGCGTCGTCTGGCGGTTTCGGGCGCGCAAACCGGTGTGGCGCTGGCCGCTGCCATCATGCAGGCGATGGAGCCGTCGTTTAAGTGATGCCGGTCTCCGCCCTCATAAACTGGCGACCATTTTTGTGGACTCCAGAACGATTCCCTGACTGGATTGATCGTGAGGTCAAATTTTTCAGATGCTCCCTTTCATCGTGACCGTTGCAAACTCCCGAAACTTTCTTGAGTCCATCGCGCGCAGCGGCCAATTGACGGCTGCCGGGCTGGACATCGCGCTGCACCGTATTGGCGTGCTTCCCGACGCGCCTGGCTGGCGGCGCTTTGCTGACCGCCTCTTGCTGGCCGCCGGAACCCTGCTGCTGCTGGCCGGCGTGGTGTTTTTCTTTGCCTTCAACTGGAACGCGTTGCACCGCTTCGTGAAAATTGCGCTGGTGGTCTTGCCACTGGTGCTTTCAGCAGGCGTGGCAGCGTACCTCGGCCTTGATCGTATTGCAGGGAAGACCTGGCTCGGCGCGGGTGTGGTGCTGGTTGGTGTGTTGCTGGCGGTTATCGGGCAGATCTACCAGACCGGCGCCGACAGCGAGTTGCTTTTCGCCGGCTGGGCCGTACTCGCCTTGCCTTGGGTGATGGTCGCCTGCGCACCCTGGTTGTGGCTGTTCTGGCTGGTTCTGGTAAATGCGGCCCTGGCATTGTTCATCGTCGGTCGCCTTGATATCTGGAGCATTTTATTTTTCTCCGACGCGATGTTCTGGGGGCCTTTGTTGCTCAATGCACTGGCGCTTGTTTTATGGGAAGCCATGTGGTCGCGCCTCGACTGGGTACGGGCCGACTATGCGCCGCGTTTGATCGCTCTGCTGGCCGCCGCAGCAGCAACCGGCCTTGGCGTCAGTTGGTGGTTTCTCGACAAACAGGACAACTGGCGGCTGATGCGCTATGCGCCGTTCGTTTATCTGCCGTGGTTTGTCGTCACGCTGTGGTTCTATCGCGCACGACGGCAAGACATTGTTCCGCTCGTGGCAGCCGCGCTTTCTGCCATTGCTGTACTTGCCGCTGGTTTGATCCGCGGTTTGTTTGATAACCGGGATTTCGAGATCGCGGCTTTTTTTCTTGTCGGAGTGGCGGTGGCAGCGATGACGGCCGGAGCGGCCGTCTGGCTGCGGCGGACGGCAAGCGTCTGGGAGAAAGTCCGGAGGCCGCACTATGCTTGAACCTTTGCTGAACGAACTGCGTGCCGATGGCTACCTGCGTGGAGAAGCCTCGCCGCCGCTGTCGGCCGAGTCCGAGGTGTCGATCTGGATTCTTGCGTTGCAAGTCATCGGTGGCTGGTTGGCCGCCATTTTTATGCTGCTCTTTCTAGGTGTTGGGGCCGCGCCGTTGATCAAGGGCGCGGCGAGCTGGGTTGTCGTCGGGCTGATCATGACGGCGCTGACCGGCCTATGGATGCGGCGGATCGCTCATGCCGGGGGTGGTACGGTAGTACGGCAGTTTCTGCTGGTCGCCAGCCTGGCCGGACACGGCGCGCTGATTGTCGGTGCCAGCGAGTTTGGCAAAGCAGAGAGCAGTGCTTTCTTTTTCATGATTTTGGTCTACGAGATCGTCCTGTTGTTGTGGGTGGCGTGGATGCCGCATCGTCTGGTCGCCGCATTGGTCGGTGCCGGTGCGCTGGTGGCGGCGGTTGATATGGCTTTCTCGCTGCAATTGGCGCGCTACTGGGTCGGAGTCTATTGGTTCGCCGTTTGCCTGCTCTGGCACCAGGAGACTCGCTGGCAAGCGCAACGCTACGGCGAAGCCATTAAAGCGCTGGCGTGTGCGCTGACCGTGCTGAGTTTTGCCTACGCCTTGACGGGATTCTTTGCGAACGACCTCTTTAACGCGCATGAAGGCTTTCGTTTCGATGCGGCATTGGTCAGCGCGGTGAGCATCGCGTTTGTGCTGATTCTTGCCCGTCCGCTGGTGCACACTGTCCGAAGTCTGATGGCTACTGTTTTGTTGCTGGCCGCACTGGGTGTGACCTGGCCGGCCCCGGCCGTCGGCATGGGCGCGTTGGCGCTGGTGTTTGGTTTTGCGCGCGGGCATCGCTGGTTGATGTGGTTGGGCGGCGCTTTGCTGGTGTTCGGAGTGGGCCATTTCTATTACGACTTGCAGCAGAGCCTTCTGCACAAATCCGGCCTGATGGTTCTCGGTGGATTGCTGCTGCTTGCCGTGAGACGCTTGATTGGCGGGCGTGAGGGTCTGGCATGAAGCGGGCGATGTGGATCTGGATCGGGCTGGCCTGTGTGCTCGGCGGTGCCGGGTGGGGCGTGTGGACCAACGAGCGCATACTCGCCGAAGGGCGGGTGGTGCGGCTGGAATTGGCGCCGGTAGACCCGCGCTCACTGATGCAGGGCGACTACATGGCACTCAATTACGCGCTCAACACAGCCTTACGCCAGGAACAGTCACGCGAGGATGGTTACGCCGTGGTTCGCCTGGATGCGCGGAAGGTGGCGACGCTGGTGCGCGTGCAACGCGAGTTGATCCCGAAGGTGCCGCTTGCCGACGACGAGATGCTAATCCGCTATCGCGTGCGCAACCACCAGTTGCAGATCGCCACCAACGCCTTCTTCTTTCAGGAAGGGCATGGGCCTGAATTCCGCGATGCGCGTTATGGCGAGTTTCGTGTGGGGAACAACGGCGAACCCCGCTTGACGTCGATGCTGGATGGCAAGTTGAAACGGCTCGGCGAGAATCGCTACTGAGCGGCTACTGAGGTTTTTGGGTTCAACGCTTAAAGACCCGCCAGATTGTCAGTCGTCGCGCGCAGTCTTTCCGCAAGCTTGAGCGCCAGCGATTGATAAAACCGGCTCGAGAGCCCCGGCACGGACGCCAGCAGTGAAAACACATCCGCTTTTTCGAGGACATCTGCTTCTGAAGCCTCGATCGCGACGACGGATGCGCTTGCCAATTGACTGTCTACGAATGACACTTCGCCAAAGACTTCGCCCGGCCCCAGTGTCGTGATCGTGTGCGGCAGCTGCGTGAAACGTTTCTCGACCTTCACACGCCCTGAACGAAGCACAAATATTCCCTTCGCCTCGTGCCCCTCGCTGAGCACGATCTCGCCGGGGGAATAGGCGACCCGCTTGGCTTTTTCAGCCAAGAGCCGGAGATCGTCGCTGGTCAGAAAGTGGAAGACATCACTCATGGTTCAAAGTAAAGCAGATATTGTTAGGGATTTCCACATAATATTCTCGTCGCATGGGTTCCTTTCAGAAATTCGTACACGCTGATTTTTTCCTTGTGTTTTGCGTTTAGCTGTATAAAATCACAGTATCTAAACAGGAGGCCGAGGTCATGATCAAGCTCACCCCGCGACAACAGGAGATTCTCGATTTTATACGCAACACGCTGGAAGTTCTCGGCGCACCGCCGACCCGTGCCGAAATCGCCAATGCCTTCGGTTTTGCTTCGCACAATGCGGCCGAAGAGCATCTCAAGGCGCTCGCCAAGAAAGGCGTTATCGTTCTCGAACCTGGCTCGGCGCGCGGCATCCGTCTGGTCGAGCAACTTGGACTGCCGCTCATTGGCAGCGTGGCCGCAGGCAGCCCGATCTTGGCGGTGGAAAACGTGCAGGGTCGTTATGCGCTCGATGCCAGCCTGTTCAAGCCGCGCGCCGACTTCCTGCTGCGCGTTCGCGGCCTGTCGATGATCAATGCCGGAATTCTCGATGGCGACCTGCTGGCCGTACATCGCAGCAGTGAAGCGCGCAATGGCCAGATCGTCGTTGCCCGACTGGATGATGATGTAACGGTCAAGCGTTTTCGCCAGCACGGAAACATCGTCGAACTCATCGCCGAGAATCCAGATTTCGACCCGATCATTGTGGATACCCGCGAACAAACGGTGGAGATCGAAGGTATTGCCGTCGGTTTGATTCGCGGCGGTGAGGCGATGTAGGCCGGGGCGTCTGACGCAGGCCGGAGGGAGTTGGCAGAATCAATCTACCCCGCATTATTCCTTGGTGGAATACGCTTTGAGCACGGCAGTTGTTTGTGGATGGGTATTTTGAATCGCATAGAACAAAGGCGTTTTTCCGTTTGAATCTTTACTTTCCGGATCAGCGCCTCGCTCGATCAGGAGTTTTGATAGCTTGGGCTGGCCGGTTGCTGCGGCGAGGTGAAGTGCCGTCTGTCCGGCATCTGATTTGGCTTTGATATCCGCTTTCTTGTCCAGCAACAACTGCACCTCTTGTCTGCCGCCTGATAGCACCGCTGCATGGAGGGCGGTCATGCCGACGTGATCCTTGGCATTGATGTCCACGCCGCTGACGATCAGGAGTTCAGTGACTTTCAGGTGACCATAAAAAGCGGCCATATGGAGCGGGGTCCTGCCCAGAGCGTCTTGGGCATTGGTGTCGGCACCGCCTTCAAGCAAGGTCTTGATCCCTGCCAGGTCGCCTTTGATGGCGGCATTGGCGAGGTGGGATTCGGTGACAGTTGAGGTTTCATTTTTGACCGGGGCGTTGGACTTTTCCTGCTCTTTGCTGCATGCGGCGAGGGTCAGCATAAGTGCGCCCAGAAATACGACCAGCGCCATGCGGCAGGCTTTTCCGAGACTGGGATTGAGACTGTGGGGGTGGCGGATGGTGATGCATTGGCTCATGTGTGTCTCGGCGTCGCGTAGGGTCTGAATCAAGCACTAATCATAAACGATTGTGGCTGTGATGGCAGGCGTCGCTGATCCGGATTTCCTTCTACCCCTTTTGGCATCTCCTGTTTTTCGGCTACAATTCGGCTTTCCCGCTGCAGATATCTCCATGATCAAATATGTTTTCGTAACCGGCGGAGTGGTTTCCTCCCTCGGAAAAGGCATCGCTGCCGCGTCTTTGGGGGCGATCCTCGAATCCCGTGGCATCAAAATCACCCACATCAAGCTTGATCCCTACATCAACGTTGATCCCGGAACGATGAGTCCGTTCCAGCACGGTGAGGTGTTCGTCACCGACGACGGTGCCGAAACCGACCTTGATCTAGGGCATTACGAGCGCTTTACCAGCGCCAAGATGAGCAGGCGCAACAACTTCACCACCGGCCAGATTTACGAAACGGTGATCAAGAAGGAGCGGCGCGGTGAATACCTCGGCAAGACGGTCCAGGTCATCCCGCACATTACCGACGAGATCAAGGCGCATATCCGGCGCGGTGCTGAAGGTGCCGACGTGGCTATCGTCGAGGTTGGCGGTACCGTAGGTGACATCGAGTCGCTGCCTTTCCTCGAAGCGATTCGTCAGATGGGGCTGCAGGAAGGGCGCAACAACGCCTGCTACATGCATCTCACGCTGGTACCTTACATTCCGACCGCCGGCGAACTGAAGACCAAGCCGACACAGCATTCGGTGAAAGAGTTGCGCGAAATCGGTATTCAGCCGGACGTCCTGCTCTGCCGCGCTGATCGCCATATCCCGGAAGACGAGAAGGCGAAGATTGCGCTTTTCTGCAATGTGCAACGCGAGGCGGTAATCGAGGCGCTCGATTCCGATTCGATTTACAAAATCCCCGCCATGCTGCACGACCAGATGCTCGACGAGATCGTTTGCCACAAGCTCAACATCCTCGCCAAGGCGGCGGATCTGACCCTGTGGAAGAATCTCGTTTATGCCCATGAGCACCCGGAACACCACGTCAACATCGCCTTTGTCGGCAAGTATGTCGACCTGACCGAATCGTACAAGTCATTGACCGAGGCGCTGATTCACGCCGGGATTTATACGCGCAGCAAGGTCAAGATTCACTACATCGACTCCGAAGAAATCGAGTGCACGGGCTGCGATTCGCTGAATGGCATGGATGCCATTCTGGTGCCGGGTGGTTTTGGCCGGCGCGGTACCGAGGGCAAGATTGTGGCGATTCGCTACGCCCGTGAACACAAGGTGCCGTATCTGGGCATCTGCCTTGGCATGCAACTCGCCGTCATTGAATATGCCCGCAACGTGGCTGGCATGACTGGTGCGCACAGTACCGAGTTCGACAAGGCGTCGCCCTTCCCGGTGATCGCCCTGATTACGGAGTGGCAGGACGCTTCGGGCAAGGTCGAAAAGCGCGATGAGAGCTCGGATCTCGGCGGCACCATGCGTCTTGGCGGACAGGTTTGCAATCTGGGTGAAGGCACGCTGGCGCGTGAGATTTACAGCAAGGCCGAGATCGTCGAGCGTCACCGCCATCGTTACGAAGTCAACAATACCCTGCTCGGCGCACTTGAAGACAAGGGCCTGATTGTGTCCGGGCGCGCGCCTGGAACCGACCTGTGCGAGATGGTCGAACTTCCGAAAGAAGGTCCTAACGCGCATCCGTGGTTCGTTGGCTGCCAGTTCCATCCGGAATTCACCTCGTCGCCGCGTAACGGGCATCCGCTCTTTACGTCGTTTGTCCGTGCGGCAATCGAAAGCAAGGCCAAGGCATGAGGCTGTGTGACTTTGACGTCGGCCAGGATCTACCATTTTTCCTGATCGCCGGGCCGTGTACGGCCGAGTCGCTTGAGCTTTGTATCGACGTTGCCGGGCAGATGAAAGAAATCTGCGCTCGTCTCGGCGTGCCGTACATCTTCAAGGCATCCTACGACAAGGCCAATCGCAGTTCCGGCACGTCGGCGCGTGGCCCCGGAGTCGAAGGCGGCCTGCACATTCTTTCGGAAGTCCGCCGCCAGATCGGCGTGCCGGTGCTGACCGATGTACATACCGAAGAAGATATCGCTGCGGTTGCATCCGTTGTTGATGTGTTGCAGACGCCGGCGTTTTTGTGCCGGCAAACCGACTTTATCCACGCGGTGGCCGCTTGCGGCAAGCCGGTGAATATCAAGAAGGGACAGTTCCTGGCGCCGGGTGACATGAAGAATGTTGTCGCTAAGGCCAAGGAAGCCAATGCGGGTGCCGATAACATCATGGTTTGCGAGCGCGGCGCGTCCTTTGGCTACAACAATCTCGTGTCCGATATGCGCAGTCTGGCGATAATGCGCGAAACGATGTGTCCAGTCGTATTCGACGCAACGCATTCGGTTCAGTTGCCGGGCGGTCAGGGCACTGTTTCCGGTGGTCAGCGCGAGTTCGTGCCTGTGCTGGCGCGCGCGGCGGTGGCGGTGGGTATCGCCGGCCTGTTTATGGAAACACACCCGTGTCCTGAAAAGGCGCTGTCCGATGGCCCCAACAGTTGGCCGTTGGCGCGTATGGAAAGCCTGTTGAAGACTTTGGTCGAACTGGATCGGCTGGTGAAGGGTGCCGGTTTCGAGGAAATGCGATAATCGCAGCCGGTTTCAGCTGGTTACGAGAACTTCAGTACGTATCTTTGAGATAAAGGAAGAAACATGAGCTCTGTCGTTGATGTCGTTGCCCGCGAGATTCTGGATTCCCGAGGCAACCCCACAGTTGAATGCGATGTATTGCTTGAGTCCGGCGTCATGGGCCGTGCGTCCGTGCCTTCCGGTGCATCCACGGGCTCACGTGAAGCCATTGAGCTGCGTGACGGCGACGCAACGCGCTATCTCGGCAAAGGGGTCATGCAGGCCGTTGAAAACGTCAACACCGAGATTGCCGAGGCGATTATCGGCCTTGATGCGCAGGAACAAGCGTTCATCGACCAGACACTGATCCAGCTCGATGGTACCGAAAACAAATCCCGCCTCGGTGCAAACGCCATGCTCGCCGTGTCGATGGCCGTGGCCAAGGCGGCAGCGGAAGAATCGGGTCTACCGCTCTATCGTTATTTCGGCGGTTCCGGACCGATGCAGATGCCGGTGCCGATGATGAACATCATCAACGGTGGTGAACACGCCAACAACAGCCTGGACTTCCAGGAGTTCATGATCCTGCCGGTCAGCCAGAATTCCTTCCGCGAAGCCTTGCGCTGTGGCGCCGAGGTTTTTCATGCGCTGAAGAAATTGCTCGACAAGAAGGGCTTCTCGACGGCGGTGGGCGACGAAGGGGGTTTCGCCCCCAATCTCGCCAGTCACGCCGAAGGTCTGCAAATGGTGGTGCAGGCGATTGAGGCGGCTGGCTATTTCCCTGGCGAAGATGTGCTGATCGGTCTGGACTGTGCAGCTTCCGAGTTTTATAAAGACGGCAAATACCAACTGGTTGGCGAAGGCCTGCAACTGACTTCAGCACAACTCGTGGATTATCTGGCCAATTTGGCCGACCAGTTCCCAATTGTCTCAATCGAAGACGGTATGGCCGAAGGCGACTGGGAAGGCTGGAAGCTATTGACTGATCGTCTGGGCAAGAAGATTCAGATCGTCGGTGACGATGTTTTTGTGACCAACACCCGAATTTTAAAGGAAGGTATCAAGCAGGGCATCGCCAACTCCATTCTGATCAAGATAAACCAGATCGGTACGCTTTCAGAGACCTTCGCCGCCATCGAAATGGCCAAGCGTGCCGGTTATACAGCGGTTATCTCGCATCGCTCGGGAGAAACCGAAGACAGCACCATTGCCGACATTGCCGTCGGCATGAACGCGCTGCAGATCAAGACGGGTTCGCTGTCGCGTTCGGATCGCATCGCCAAGTACAACCAGTTGCTGCGCATCGAAGAAGATCTTGGTGATACGGCCGGTTATCCGGGTCGTGAAGCCTTTTACAACCTTCGGTGACGAGTCGGGAGATAGGTGTTGGGAGTTACGGTAAAAGCCCGACCACTGGTTTTCCTTCGACTCCGCCCCTGACTCCCCACTGAATCAATGCGCTGGCTCTCTGTCGCGCTGGTCGCCCTGCTTGTGCTGTTGCAGTACCCACTGTGGATTGGCAAGGGGGGCTGGCTACGGGTCTGGGATGTCGACCATCAGTTGCAGCAGCAAAAAGAAGGCAACAAAACGCTTGAGGTTCGTAATGCCGGACTGGATGCCGAAGTGCGTGACCTCAAGCAGGGCTACGACGCCATCGAGGAGCGCGCGCGTTTTGAGCTTGGCATGATCAAACAGGACGAAGTCTTCGTCCAGATTCCAGAAAAGTCCCTAGCGGACAAAGCCTCGGAGAAACCTGTTTCAGAAACAACGAAGTAGAAGGTTTTTTTGTATCGTCCTATTCAAGTTCGATCTGACCGGAGATGGTCGCACTGACCTGCGATTCGCCGGCTTCCATCGGCATCGGGGCGGCCTCCGAGAGCATCGATTTTGCGGCGGCGCGGAACATCGGCTGAACGATTCTCCCGCTGGTATTCACTGAAAGCTGCTTGATGTGATAGGGCTTTCCCAAGGCGTCTGCAATCACCTTGGCACGTGATTTGAAAGCGGACAGGGCGTCGAGCATCGCTTCGTTTTCGACCTTCTTGCGCGTTTCGGGGGAGGGCTGCAGAACAAGATTGGAGACGCCGAGCGAGGTCTGCAGTTTGCCGAGCAGTTCTGAGAGGGGGGCCATGTCGCCGGATTCCAGCGAAAGATCCGAACGCATGCGCCACGATTCGATCTTTCCGTTTTTTGCGTAGATGGGATACGTGCTGGTGCCGCCGCTCTGTGTTTTTACGCTCGGGTAAGCTTTGGCGGTTTTCAGGGCGTCGGCAATCTGGTTGTTGACCTGTTTCGACAGTTCGCCCGGCATTGTTCCGCTGGCTTCCGCGGAAACCGTTGCTCGAACCAGATCGTTGGCTGCTGGGCGGCTCGCTTCGGCTGAGAGTTCAATGATTGTCGTTGCGGCAAAAGCGGGAACGGCAAGTAGCAAAGCAAACAAGGGTAAAAGGCGCAATACGCGGAGCAGGCTAGTCATGGTGTCTCCTGTTTTGAATGATCGAATTATTTCCAATGCCTGTGGTCTTAAGGGATCTCAAGAAATACTCAAACTGCAAGCTTTGCGATTCTGTGAGCCTTCTGTGATCCTATTGTAACGTGGTAGCGGCTTCGATTTCTTGTAGTCAGGCGCCAGAAGCTTGGTTAGAATCCGACTGACCTGATCGCTATCGTGCGTAAGGGTCAGGTCTTTGAGGAGGCAAAATGCTGAAAGTTGGACAGGTCGCACCGATGTTCGTCCTCCCCGATGCGGATATGGAGTCCATCGATATTGCCCAGTTTCAAGGCAAGAACCATGTCATTCTATTTTTTTACCCCAGAGACGACACACCAGGCTGTACGCTCGAAGCAACTGATTTTTCTGACCATGAAGATGAGTTTTCGCGTCACGACTGCACCGTAATCGGCATCAGCCGTGATGAGTGCATCAAGCACGCTGAATTTCGTGACAAGCATGGAATCTCGGTGCGGCTCCTGTCGGATTCCGAGGGTGCGGCGTGCAAGCAGTACGGTGTGTGGCAGGCGAAAGAAGTCGACGGTGTCAAAAAACACGGCATCCTGCGCTCGACTTTCGTCATCGACAAACAAGGTGTTCTCCGCCTCGTGCTTTACGGAGTCAATGCCAAAGGCCACGCGCTGGATGTGTTGCGCGCGGTGAAGGAACTCAATTCATGAACATGCAAGTTGTAAAGAACTCCGTTGTTACCCTCGATTACAGCGTTACCGATACCGATGGCGAACTCGTTGACGCCGGACAGGAACCGCTGGTTTATTTGCACGGTGGTCACGATGATATTTTTCCGCTGATCGAAGAAGCCGTACATGGCAAAAAAATTGGCGAATCAGTGGTCGTCAAAATGCAGCCGGACGATGCGTTTGGTGAGTACGATGCGGAGCTGATTCAAGTTGAGTCGCGCAAAGGTTTCCCCACGGAACTACAGGTCGGTATGCAGTTTGAAGGCGTACCGGATGGTGATGACGACGACGATATTCTGATCTATCGCGTGACCGAAATTGCTGACGACAAGGTGGTGCTCGACGGCAATCATCCTTTAGCCGGCATGGCGCTGGTGTTCACTTGTACGGTGACTGCGGTGCGTCCGGCCAGTGCCGAGGAAATCGAGCACGGGCACATTCACGATGGCGATTGCGACCACGACGACTGATTGGAGTCGGCGACCAAAAAAACGCAGCGGTGGCTGCGTTTTTTTGTTGGTTCTGCGTGTAACTCAGTTCGGTTTGTGTTCTCGTGTTTCGAAGCGAAAAAGTGTCGGTGCTTCGCTGTCGATGATGACTTTGACCCAGCCCATGAAGGGATGGCCAAAGGTTTCCACCCGCGTGAAGTTGGCAATCCGCTTTTTTGTTTCCGGGTGGCGCAGGGGATGGTCGATGCGTTGCCAGTGCGTGTCGCCATGCACCAGAAGCACCTGGCCGGGGAAGTCGAGTGTTTCCCTGCCGCAGGACTTGAAGCAATTCGCGATAGCCGCTGTGTGCGAGGCCGGCGGCGAAGTGCTGGAAGCCGGGATTGCCCTGCATTACGATGACGATACCGGCAGACTTTTCGCCACGCGCGCAGGAAAAACCCTGCTTCAGCCAGTCGATCACGTTCGGATTGCGTGCCAGAAACTCCGGCCTTGCCTCCTGGCGCATTCCGAAATTGTTGTTGGGGCCGGGGACGTTGAGTGTCACAAAGAGCACGGGGCCGAGCCGCCAGCGCAAGTGCTCCGGGTAGGCAACCGATTGCTGTTCGACGGGGATTCTGGTTGTACCGAGAGAGCGCGCTTCGGCGAAGAACAGCTCGCGCAGTTTGCCGAGGCGCTCCAGCTCATCGAAATGATCGGAGACAAGGTGCTTGCAGTCCGTCCACTCGTTGTCTCCTGGGGTAAAGATGAACGGTACGGTGGACGCGTTGAACAGGGCGTGGCGATCAAGAAAAACAGCGTTGCTGCATTTCGATTGCGAGCTCTTGATATCGCCGGCATGGGCGATGAAGGACGGATGTTCCTCGGCAATGGCATGCATCATCAGCGGCAGTTCACGTCGCTCGTAGTCGCTGTAGGGCGTATCGCCGATCAGGGCGAAGTTCCAGGTTTCGGCATGCGCGCCAAAGGCAATAAGCAAACCAAGCACCGCCAGCAGGCGCTTCATTGGCTCAGCGCTTTGAGTTCGTAAAGTGCGTCGAGCGCCTGCTTCGGAGTCAGTTCGTTGGGGTCGATGGCCGCCAGACGCAGCACGGCCGGATTGGGCTCCGCTTCGTGCGGTTCAGGGATGGAGGCAAAAAGATCCGGCTGTAGCGGGTTGATCGACGCGCGTTGCTCGAATTCGCGCAACTGACGTCGTGCTGTCTTGAGCACCGATCCCGGAATGCCGGCCAGCGCGGCCACCTGAATCCCGTAGCTCTGATTGGCTGGGCCTTCCTCGACGGCGTGCAGAAAGATGATGCGTTCGCCGTGTTCGACAGCGTCCAGATGCACATTGGCCAGATCGACGTATTCGTTGGCCAGCAGGGTCAGTTCAAAGTAGTGCGTGGCGAATAGTGTCAAGGCCCGGTTTTTCTCGACCAGATGGCGGCAGATGGCGAAAGCCAGCGCCATGCCGTCGAAGGTCGAGGTGCCGCGCCCGACCTCGTCCATCAGCACCAGGCTGTGCTCGGTGGCGTGATGCAGGATGGCCGCTGATTCGGTCATTTCGACCATGAAAGTTGAACGGCCTGAGGCGAGGTCGTCTGAAGCGCCGATACGTGTGAAAATCTGGTCGAGTGGACCGAGTACTACACGGTTCGCCGGTACGAAGCTGCCGACGTGTGCCATCAGCGCGATCAGCGCCGTTTGCCGCATGTAGGTTGATTTTCCGCCCATGTTCGGGCCGGTGATCAGCAGCAGGCGGCGGCCGTCGCCGAGCTTCGTGTCGTTGGCGATGAACGATTCGCCACCGGCAAGTTCGCCTTCCACCACGGGATGGCGGCCACCTTCGATCAGCAGGCCGGGTTCTTTGGAGAACAGTGGCCGGCAGTAGTTACGCGCCAGTGCGATGTCGGCAAAGCAGGCCAGCAGATCCGTTTGCGCAACGGCACGGGCAATGTGTTGCAGTTGCGGCAGATCGGACTGCAAGGCCGTCAGTACGTCCTCGTACAGTATCTTCTCGCGCGCCAAAGCGCGATCCTGTGCTGACAATGCCTTGTCTTCAAACGCTTTCAGCTCGGGCGTGATGTAGCGCTCGGCGTTTTTCAGCGTTTGCCGGCGACGGTAATCCTCCGGTACTTTCGCCGCGTTGGCGTTGGTGATCTCGATGTAAAACCCGTGCACACGGTTGTATTCGACCTTGAGGTTGGCAATGCCACTACGCTCGCGTTCGCGCGCTTCAAGGTCGACAAGAAAAGTGCCGCAGTTGTCGTTCAGTGCGCGCAGCTCGTCGAGGTCCGCATCAAAGCCGTTGGCGATCACGCCCCCGTCACGAACCAGCGCGGCGGGTTCCGGGAGAATGGATCGTGTCAGCAGATCAAGCACGGCCGATGGCGTGGCAAGTTCGATGAGCAGTTCGGCGAGAAGCGGTGTCAGCGTGCCATTCAGCGGTTCGCGCAGTTCTGCCAACCGGTGCAGGCTGTCACGCAGGCTGGAGAGGTCACGCGGGCGAGCACTGTAGAGCGCGATACGACCGGCGATGCGTTCGATGTCGACAAAGCCGCGCAGTGCCTGACGCACTTCGCGCAGGGTGCGGCCGCCGTCATCGAGCAGGGTTTCAATCGCTGCAAGGCGTGCTGCCGGGATGGCCGGGTCGCGTAGAGGGTGGTGCAGGGCGTGGCGTAAAAAACGTGCGCCCATCGAGGTGATGCAGGTATCGAGCAGACTGCACAGGGTCGGTGCGGGCTGGCCGCGCAGGGTTTCGGTGAGTTCGAGGTTGCGCCGTGTCGCGGTGTCGAGGCCGAGGAAGGTGCCGTCGCGCTCAACGCTAAGCACTTGTATATGAGGCAGGGCGCGTGTTTGCGTCGCCTGCGCGTAACGCAGCAAGGCGCCAGCTGCGGCCACGCCTGAACGCAGCCCATCGGCGCCGAAGCCGGAGAGCGAGGCGGTGCGGAAGTGCGCACAAAGTTCTCGTGTCGCGGCTTCGCTGTCGAAATGCCAATCCGGCTGACGGGTAATCGCGGCTTCGGGAGTGAAAAGAAGCTCAAGGTTTTCCGCCATGACAATTTCTGCCGGGCGGATACGATCGAGTGTGGCCGAGAGCTTTTCCAGCGCGATTTCAGTGATCCGAAACTCGCCGCTCGCCAGATTGAGCCAGGCCAACCCGGCGACTTGCCGGGTGACGGCCAGCGCCAGCAGCAGGATGTCGCGTTTTTCGTCAAGCAGCGCCGCATCGGTCAGCGTTCCGGGTGTAACAATGCGCGCCACGGCGCGTTCAACCGGACCCTTGCTGGTCGCGGGATCACCAATCTGTTCACAGATCACCACCGATTCGCCAAGCTTGACCAGCCGGGCGAGATACGGTTCGAGCGAATGGTAAGGCACGCCGCACATCTTGATCGGCACGCCAGCGCTCTGGCCTCGGGTGGTCAACGTGATGTCGAGCAGACGCGAGGCTTTCTCGGCGTCGCCGAAAAACAGTTCGTAAAAATCGCCCATGCGATAAAAAAGCAGGGTGTGCGGATGCTGCGCTTTTAGTCGCAGGAACTGCTGCATCATCGGGGTGTGTTTATCGAGATCGGCAAGCATGCATTTACCCGAAGAGGCGGGGCGGCGGTGGAGTCGCCCCTTTTGGATCAGGCCGAAAGGGCGGGTGTGCGGTGGCCGTCGATCACTTGCAGGATTTGCGAAAAGACTTTGGGTGTGCCAGCAACGAGATTGCCGGTCTTCAGGTAGGTTTCACCACCGGAAAGGTCGCTGACCAGGCCGCCAGCTTCGGTGATCAGCAAACAGCCCGCGGCGGAATCCCAGGGCATCAGGCCGAATTCCCAGAAGCCGTCGAGGCGACCGCAGGCAACGTACGCCAAGTCGAGCGCAGCGGAACCCGCCCGGCGGATGCCTGCAGTGCGTTTCGTAAACTCCTTGAATACGTCCATATAGGCATCGACGTGGTCGAAAACCCGGAAGGGGAATCCGGTGCCGAGTAGCGCGTCGTCCAGCTTCAGACATTTGGTAACGCGGATGCGGCGTTCGTTGAGGAAAGCGCCACCGCCCTTGCTGGCGGTAAACATTTCATTGCGTAGGGTGTCGTACACCAGTGCCTGATTCAGTTGCCCCTTGTACGCGAGCGCAATTGATACGGCATATTGCGGATAGCCGTGGATGAAGTTGGTGGTTCCGTCCAGCGGGTCGATGATCCACTGGTAATCGCTGCCTTCACCTTTTCCGGGGATGGGCTCCGACTCTTCTGCTAAAATCCCGTAGTCAGGGTAGGCCTCACGCAGCACCTCGATAATGGCGGCTTCAGCGGCTTTATCGACTTCTGTAACATAGTCGCTTTGCTGCTTGGTTGTGATCTTGAGATGTTCAACATCTTGCGCGGCGCGGTTGATTTTCTTGCTGGCGCTGCGCGCGGCCTTGACCATAATATTCAGAGCTGGGTGCATGGCGTGTCTTTAAAAAATCCGACGGGCGGCCAGTTCACTCTGGTTCGGCCCATACGTTTGTGAAATCGTGCATTTTAATATGAACCAGCCCTCTGCGTCTCAATCACCGCCGTTACCTGCACATGACAGGCTCGGCCATATCCGTATCGTTCTTTCGCGTACCAGTCATCCGGGCAATATTGGCGCGGCGGCGCGGGCCATGAAAACGATGGGGTTGTCCCGCCTTACGCTGGTCAACCCAAAGTGCTTTCCCGATGCCGAGGCGGTGACGCGTGCCGTGGGTGCCGATGATATTCTGCAGAACGCGACGGTTTGTTCGAGTCTGGATGAGGCGCTGGTCGGAACGATTTTTGCGGTTGCCGTTTCGGCTCGCCATCGCAGTCTGGGTCCCGAGCCTATGCAGGCACGTGCAGCAGCGCCCGAGGTTTTGGCCTTGACCGCCGGCGGTGATGTGGCGCTGGTGTTTGGCAACGAGACAGCGGGGCTGTCCAATGCCGACGTGCAGCGCTGTCAGCGTACGGTTTTCATCCCGGCCAATCCTGAGTACACCTCGCTCAATCTGGGGTCGGCGGTTCAGTTGCTCTGTTATGAACTACGGCTCGCCGCGTTTGATGGACGCCCCCCGGTTGTCACCAAGGCAATCCCCTATGCCTCTCCACTCGCGACCAATGACGACGTCGAGCGCTTCTATGCCCATCTTGAGCGGGTGATGGTGGCGACCGAATTTCTCGATCCGCAGCAACCCAAACGTCTCGTGCCCAAGCTGCGCCGGCTTTTCGGACGCGCTGAACTGGAGCACGCCGAAATAAACATCTTGCGCGGGATTCTTGACGCCGTCGAAAAAAAGATCGGCAAATAAATTTCCGTCAGTGAGACCCGATGCAAAAGAGTTGATCGTAATGTTGATTAAATAAGTCGGGTATTCTAAAATTATCCCTTTGAGCACAATGGAGAATCATTTCATGTTTAGCCGCTTGCGCGAAGACATCCGCTCGGTTTTCGACCGTGATCCGGCCGCTCGTACCTCGTGGGAAGTGCTGACCTGTTACCCGGGGGTGCATGCGGTGCTCATGCATCGGCTGTCACACTGGCTTTGGGGACTTCAGTTACGCTGGCTGGGGCGTCTGGTTTCGCACCTCGCGCGATTTCTTACCGGCATTGAAATTCATCCGGGAGCAACGATAGGACGTCGCTTCTTCATCGATCACGGCATGGGTGTGGTGATTGGCGAGACGGCAGTGGTTGGTAACGATGTGACGCTTTATCACGGCGTTACGCTTGGCGGTACCTCATGGGTCAAGGGCAAACGTCATCCGACGCTGGAAGATGGCGTCGTTATTGGCGCGGGGGCGCAAGTGCTGGGGCCGATTACAATCGGCGCCCGTGCCAAAGTCGGTTCCAACGCGGTCGTTGTGAAAAACGTCCCTGCCGGAACCACCGCTGTGGGCAATCCGGCGCGCATCATCGATACCGCGCAGGCGCAGAAGCGTGAGGAAAAGGCTGGTCAGATGGGCTTCTCTGCCTATGCGCTGACGGGTACTCAGGACGATCCGCTGGCCAAGGCGATTCACGGCCTGCTCGACCATGCCGTCGAAACCGATAGGCGCATCGAGCTACTGGTCAAGAAGCTTGAAGACACTGGTGTTTGTGTTGAAGACGAACTGGCTACGGCCGATAAGTTTGATCCAAAATACCTGAGTAAAATAGTTGACTAATCTGTTGAACTTATTGCATAGTTGACTGAACTAATCAAGTATTAACCAGGAGGATCTACCTATGCGATTGACAACCAAAGGACGTTTTGCGGTGACCGCGCTGATCGATCTCGCACTGCGCTGCAGCGATGGCCCGGTGACGCTGGCCGGCATCAGCGATCGGCAGAAGATTTCGCTTTCGTATCTTGAGCAGTTGTTTGGCAAGTTACGTCGCTGCAATCTGGTCGATAGCGTACGCGGCCCCGGTGGCGGCTACTGTCTGGCGCGTCCGGCGGGGCAGGTTACTGTCGCCGACATTGTTCGCGCCGTCGATGAGTCGTTTGATGCAACTCAGTGTGGTGGCAGAGAAAACTGCAAGGATGAAGATCGCTGCATGACACACGAGTTATGGTCCACGCTGAACTTCAAGATGTATGAGTATCTGACCTCCGTAACACTGTCCGATCTCGTTGCTAAACAATTGAAGAAAACCGACGGTGATGTGTCGATTATCAAGGATGCCCGACGCATCGGGTCGAGCCCGCGGGCCAAGGCGATGGCGGCGCTTGCCTGATTCCCATGTTTGCGCCCGTCTATCTTGATCACAACGCGACAACACCACTTGAACCTGTGGTGCTGGAAGCGATGTTGCCTTGGCTTTCGGGGCAATTCGGCAATGCCTCCAGTCGTCACGACTACGGCCGGGCGGCGCGGCGAGCGATTGACGAGGCGCGTGGCAGGGTAGCTGCGGCTGTTGGCGCACATCCCACGGAAGTCGTGTTTACGAGTGGTGGGTCGGAAGCAAACAACCTGTTTATCAAAGGGGCGGCAGCGTGCATGAAGCCCGGTTTGCTGGCGGTGAGCGCGATTGAACATCCTTGCGTGATCAAGCCGGCGGACCAACTGACCAAACGTGGTTGGTTGCTGAAAAAACTCGCGGTTGATGCCTGTGGGCGAATCGATACCGGATATTACGAAGCCGTTGTGCTCGAGAAGCC